>JBFGZM010000218.1:0-6505 GCA_041586815.1 Marinobacterium sp.
CGATTGCTTGCCGTGACATCACTTTCGCGA
This sequence comes from Marinobacterium sp., assembly GCA_041586815.1. Lineage (GTDB taxonomy): Bacteria > Pseudomonadota > Gammaproteobacteria > Pseudomonadales > Balneatricaceae > Marinobacterium_A. The sequence goes on from JBFGZM010000218.1 coordinate 31, forward strand.
CTTCTGACAACTTCGAGGCGCCAATGGCCAGGCGAGTAAACGTTGCTTCGGATATATTTGTTATTAAGTATCTTTGCGATAACCTTGGTTCGATTATCCGGAGTGGGGTGGGCTTTATAGAGTTGGAGTATCTGATTCTGAAATTTATAATTTTGTGTCGGTGTTCATGTTTTTAATCAAGTTCAATATAAAATCAATGTGCACTTGGCACTTGGGTGTTGATGCTGATTGACCAAAGGCAACAAGGTATTAATTTTAAATAATTCCGAATCATTCTGACGCTGCGATTATTCATCAGAAGGGGAGCGTCGCATTCTGTGCTGGATGTATCTATGCACAAGTGAATGGTTTTTCGTATTCTAATGTTCGTTGATTCAGCCCTGAAGGGCAGGAGTCATTACCAAATGAATGGCAAGAGGCTACTGGCTTGGTGGGCAGGAAGAGTTAACTTCCTGTTTCTGATTTACTTAAAAAACCAAACGCAGATATGCGGTCAGGCTGTTTTTGTGGCTCGCGTATCGCTTGGTGGGCAATGAGGAAGCATCCCTGCTTCGGGTACGGCCCCTAAGGGTTAATAATTACAAAGCGGTGTTAGTACGCGTTTTCTTCACCTTGCTATGCTCAGTTGGCAGTCGATGCTTGTGCCCCTGCATGAGGGATAGACTGGCCTCGCGTGCCTTGTCGCTGTCGCCGGACATGATGGCGTCATAGATGGCGCGATGCTCTTTCAGGCAGACGCCCCCTTCCTTGGACGAGAAACGGATGAACCATTTGAACATGCTGGTCAGCACATTGCCGAAGGGCACGTAAAAACTGTTACCGCTGGAGATAAAGATCATGCGATGGAACTGACTGTCGACAACCGTCCAGGCGTCCTGGTCAAAATTCTCCGACACTTCGACCATGCGGTGGAAAATGTTTGTCAGCTCAATGCGCTGCTCCTTGGTGGCACGTTCCGCTGTCAGGGCGGTAGCCTCGGGCTCTATGGCCCGGCGCAACTCAAGAAATTCCTGGTAGATATCGTCGGTGGTTTCGATGCTGGCGAGCCATTCAAGCAGCTGAACATCCAGCATGTTCCACTGGGTTCGGCAGCAAACGCGGGTACCGACCTTGGGGCGGGACTCAACCATGCCCTTGGATGTGAGGAGTTTGATAGCTTCGCGCAGCGCAGTGCGGCTGACGCCGAACTGCTGACACATGGCGATTTCACCGCCAATGATAGTGCCTTCCTTGACCTCGCCGGACAATATTTTTACGGCTATCTCGCGGGCAACCTGAACATTAAGGTTGCGACTGGATCCCGAGATCAGTGCAAATTGCGCCGCCATGTCACTACCTCAAATAGTCATACAATATTGTTCGATTATACAGTCATAGGATCCACAAGCGAAGCTTGTCCATCATGCAGGGGTTGAGTCGAGCCTCTTGTTTGCGGCATTTCCCCTCCCTGAACTCGATACGGGTAGCGTTTTGATCTGGAGCTCGGCCACCGGATCCGACGCAGGTCAGATCCGGTGGCCGGGAGCGACCCGAAGCAGGCTTGGGGTCATGTGCATCCCTGCAGGCGGGGCCTGCAGGGATGGGTGCTCATCAGGGGCACATCTGGCCGCCATTGACGTCCAGAATCTGACCGGTGACGTAGCCACTGGCCATATGGGACGCAAAGAACAGGTAGGACGGTGCGCATTCATCGATAGTGCCAAAACGGCCCATGGCAATGGAGTTGGCGATATTGGTTTTCAGTTCGTCGCTCTTGTCGTCATGGAAGGCGGTATCGATGGTGCCCGGCGCGACGATGTTGAAACGGATGTTGTCCTTGGTCAGTTCCTTGACCCAGTTGCGCTGGACGTTGTGCAGCCAGGCTTTGGAGGCGCCATACAGGCTTGCACCCAAGCCACCGCCTTCACGACCGGCGATGGAGCCGGTGCTGATAACGCAGCTGGTCAAGCCACTTTCGGCGGCAGATGCGCGCAGGTGCGGGATGGCGTACTTGGTGACCATGATGACCGAACGTGCGTTCAGGTCCATGACGCGGTCGTAAAAGGCATCATCAATCTCTTCTGCCTTGGAGCGGCCGCCCAGGCCACCGGCATTGTTGATCAGCACATCAATACCACCGAACTTGGCGACAAATTCAGCCACCAGCTTTTCGCACTCGGCGCTTTTGGTCACGTCGGCCTGGAAGTAGGCGACTTCGCCGCCGCATTCCTGCAGCGCACCCAGGGCGGCAGTGGCATTGGCATCGTTCTGGTGGCTGTTGATGCCAACCTTGGCGCCGGCTTTGGCAAATGCGGCGGCGGCGGCGAAGCCGATACCTGCAGTGGAGCCGGTGACGAGAACGCGCTTGCCTTCAAGATCCTTAAACATGCTGGTTTCCTGTATCAGTGAATGTTGTTTGTATATTTGTCGTACAATAAGACTTTACTGGCGAATTATCAATCCCCAATGTGTATTTCTGGCATGGCAGCGACGGGAATCAGCCCGCCTGGATACTGAATAACGGTACTGGCGATGCGGTGCCCCAGGGCGGCGCAGTCTGCCGCAGAGAAGGTGCCTTGCAGGCGGGCGGCCAGATACCCGGCGCTGAAGGAGTCACCGGCGGCGGTGGTATCAACCACAAGGTGCGGCGCTACGGTATGGGCGGAGATACTGTGGCGACCGGCCCGGGTTTCTACCAGACAGGGCTCGTGGCCGCGCTTGAGGACAACTTCGCTGATGGCCAGATCGCGACAGCGCGCAAAGACCTGTTCCACGTCGCTGTCTTCCCACAGCATGCATTCGTCTTCGTAGGTGAGCAGGGCGATGTCGGTGATACGCAGCACCTGGTTGTACCAGTGACGGGCCTCGGCAGCATCCCGCCACAGGCGCGGGCGGTAATTGTTGTCAAAGCAGATCTGTGCGCCGTGGGCCCTGGCGCGGATGAGCCACGCCAGCAGCTTGTGACGGCTGGGATCGGGCAATATTGCCAGGGAAATGCCTGACAGGTAGAGGTAATCAAAATTGAGCAGGGATTCCAGCTGCTGGTCGAAGGCGTCGCCCTCCAGCAGCTGTCGTGCGGCGGATTCGCCCCGCCAGTACTGGAAAGAGCGCTCACCGTTGGCGTCGACATCAATGTAATAGAGCCCCGGCAGCTTGCCGGGCAGGCGGCGTACATAGTCGCAGCCAACGCCTTCTGCCTGCCATTGCTGCAGCATGGCCTGGCTGAAACGGTCGCTGTCACCCAGGGCGGTGACGTACTGCACGCTGTGGCCGTGTATCGGGGCCAGTCGAGCCATATAGACCGCGGTATTCAGGGTGTCACCGGCAAACCCCTGCACAATGGTGCCGTTGGCGTGCTGCTGTATCTCGATCATGCATTCGCCAATCAGGGCGATGCTGGCTTTTTTGTTTGTGGCTGTATTCATGTTTTATTCGCTCTCTGCGCGGGTTGCGAAGGCGCCGTTCCAGCTATAAAGCTGGCCGTGGAATTCAACGCGGTGGAAACCTTCAACATTGGCAATATTACTTGGCATTACATTACGACGATGTATTGGCCGGATCGGCATTGTCGCCGCACCACAGATGCCTCGGCGCTGTAGCCGATAGTATCGCAGCGCTCGATATCACCGCGGGCGTTTTCGGAAACCTCCGTCGACTCGTCAAAATGTCTGTGGGTCTCCAGTCCGGTGGCAAAAAGCTGATCCTGGCTCCGGGTACGGACGATCAGTCCAGGTGTACTGCGCAGGTTGAACTGCGGATCATTGGCGCCGATGCGGCTGAAAATGACTTCGCCTTCTGCGGGCAGGGCGCTGCTGCTCAGAGGATAGAGATCGAGCAGCACCGGGGCCGGGATGCCCTCAAGCTGCAGCACCAATACGTTGCGCTGCATGTCTACGCCGTCGTAATAGTCCTGTGCCCGGGCGTTGCCCCCCTGGTCGGCGGGTTGGTCGGTGACGCAAAAATGCAGCTCGCCCCAACGCGCTTCGGCGATCGCAGTATCGCCGCGATTCTGGCTCTGCTCATCCGCCACCGGGGTGTTGTGGGTAATGCTTTGCTTGCAGCAACTTTTGTTTTCCGGGATGTGGCGGCTTCCAAACCTGGGTTGGGTTTTGACCCAGCGGCCGAACCGGAGTGGCGCCCCATGCACACCACCTTTGAAGAATGGGCTCATTCTGTCCTCGCGGCAAGTCTCGAGCCAGTGGCTCATCTTGTTATTATTTGTATGACAATATCACTATGATTTTGGCTTGTAAACAATCAATGGTTTATGATCTTGTCGATCATAAAATAATAAAGTTAAATAATATCAACGGATTGTGTTTATATTTTTGTCAGATGCCGAGTCCTGAGTATGGTTTTTTAAAAATAATACTATATCACTTGTGGGTGCCCCTTCTCGGCATCGCTGTGGCTGTGTTTCGGCTGGTTTCTGGGCAAGGCCCTTGCCGTCATTTGCGATGATTGTCCGGTGGGTGCGTTTGATCGGCGTCTTGCGTGTGTGGGGCGGGGGTAGCAATGGGCAGAGCAAGTGGTAGTGATGCTGCCTGGCTGTTGGTATTTATCGCGGGCGCCTGACGCGCCACCTGCACTGCAGAGCGAGGTGGCGGCGAGGCCTCAAAGGCTGTTGTCGACTCTGATCACGGCTGGTCGCGCTTTAGCACGTAGCGTTTGAGTGCCAGTTCGGCCCCGCGCAGTTCGGCCAGTCCTTTCATGCGACCGAGTGCGGAGTAGCCTGGTTTGGCTGATTTTCTGAGGTCGTCCATGATTTGATGACCATGGTCGGGGCGCATCGGAATCTTTGGCAGATCGCCTGCATTCTCGCGACGCTGCTCTTCTTCTAACAGAATGCGAATGACTTCGAGCAGGTCGGCGTCGCCACCCAGGTGCGACGCTTCGTGGAAGCTGCCTGGTGTCTGCTCCCGCTCGGTGGAACGCAGGTGGGTGAAGTAGATTCGATCGGCAAAGTCAGTGGCCATGGCGCAAAGGTCGTTGTCTGCCCGTACGCCATAGGATCCGGTGCAGAATGTAATACCGTTTGCCCTGGAAGGGATCTGTTCGATCAGCCATTGCACATCCTCGCGCGTCGAAACGATACGTGGCAGACCAAGGATGGGGCGCGGCGGGTCATCCGGGTGAATGGCAAGACGCATGCCGAATTCATCCGCAACCGGGACGATGGCCTGCAGGAACAGCTTCAGGTGCTCGCGCAGCTTGTCCCTGTCGATATCGGTATAGGCGTCGAGTGCGAGCTGGAAGTCTTCGACCGTGTAGCTTTCTTCTGCGCCCGGCAGCCCCGCAATGATGGTGGCAACCAGTTTGTCGTGGTCTTGTGTGCTGAGACTCTGCAGGTGGGCAAGCGCAGCGGCTTTTTCCTCTGTACTGTAACTTTCTTCACTGCCAGGGCGCTTGAGGATATGAAGATCAAAGGCGGCAAAGGCATTCTGGTCAAAACGCAGTGCCCGGGAACCGTCCGGCAACTCGTACGCCAGATCAGTCCGTGTCCAGTCGAGAATGGGCATGAAGTTGTAACACACGGTACTGATACCACAGGCGGCCAGATTGCGCAGGCTCTGCTGGTAGTTGTGAATGTATTGTACGTAGTTGCCCGTGCGGCGCTTGATGTCTTCGTGTACCGGAATGCTTTCGACCACTGACCATTGCAGGCCCGCCGCCTCGATCATGGCCTTGCGCGCCTGAATGGCATCCAGTGGCCAGACTTCACCATTGGCGATCTCGTGCAGTGCTGTCACGATTCCGGTCGCGCCGGCCTGCCGGATATCGCTCAGGCTGATCGCATCATTGGGGCCGAACCAGCGCCAAGTGTGTTCCATGGTAATCTCCGTTTAGTCTGATGAGTGCGTGTGCAGCAGGTCGGTAACCGGTCGCTTTTGCAGCGCGGCATAGGCTTGTGCCACGCTCTGCTGGAAACGGGCATCTGAAGTCAGTTGTCCCGGGAAGATGTCGTGCTGGGCCAGGAAGGCTGACAGCAGTGACTGGGGCTGCCCGCAATGTTTTTCAGCCAGCTGCAACAGGCGTTGCGCAAGAGGATCATTGAGTTCGGTGTTGCTGGTATAGGCCTGTTGCACATGCATGATCCACGCGGCCACGCCCAGGGCGGTACAGTCGATGGACTTGCCTGCATCCAGCAGTGTCTGACAGCCGTTAAGCCATCGCTGAGGCAGTTTCTGCGAGCCATCCATCGCAATTTGCTGTAGCTGGTGCTCAAGACTGTCGTTGGCGAAACGGGCCAGCAGACGTTCAGCGTAAGCCAGTAATTCGTCTTGCTCAACACCTGGCAAGGTGGGCATGGCCTCGCGTTGCATGTAACGACGCAGGAAACTGACCATGGCGGGTTTTCGCATTGCTTCGGCCACGGTTCTGCAGCCGGCAAGCTGGCCAAGGTATGCCAGCAGGGAGTGACTGCCGTTGAGCATGCGCAGTTTCATGGTCTCAAATGGCGTAACGTCCTCGACCATCTGGACGCCGACCTGTTCCC
>JBFGZM010000219.1:0-6488 GCA_041586815.1 Marinobacterium sp.
AGATCCCACGCACGGGCGATAACCTGGTCGTCAACTGGCCCGTGACGCAGGAATGATCGCATGCCTGTCATGCACCGAGGTGCGCCCGATACAGGCCCTAAAACAGTACGGGGGCTATCAGCAAGGAATCCTGGCCCGGTTTCCTGCTTGGAGGTAAGGGCGTTTGGTGGGGTATTGCTGCGAAACTGGAAAGGGAAGGTGGAGAAAATGCTAGAGCTGGCAGCAAATCCCTCATCAAATAAAAAAGCCCCGATTGTGAAGCCGGGGCTTTATGGTGTTCTTAACAGCAGGAACCGCGGGAATTCGATTCGTTTATCCTGTCTTCGTCCGATCTCCAGTGCCACATCAAAAGCCAGCTTTGGTTGCCCCCAAGAACCGGCTCGGAGAAATTGCCATCTGAATGTGACTGGATCAGAGAATCTATACCGTGCGCAGGGCACGGCAGGTCCAGTGTAGCTGCAAGGCCTTAGTGAACCAGAATCAGCCCACAGGAGAGGAGAATCGCCCCGTACAGCAGTTTTTCGATAAGCTCGGGGTCCAGATGGAGTTGCGGTTGCGGGTGTGCCATGAGGCGCTGCTGTCCTGCCATAGTGTAAGGTTAATTGGATGTTGCTGGAGCGACGCTGATAGTGACTGGTAAAGGCGTCTTGCTCCTGATAGAGGCGCGAGATTATAGGCTTTTACGGCAGTGCGTCAATGATGTTTTCATGAGAAATTTTAACTATTTTGGAGATGTGAGTTCAGGTGCTTGAAACTCTGTATTTGAGGCGGTTCTTAAAGGGTGTTCAGACGCTTTTCTTGAATAAACGCAGAAGCTCGTTTATCCCATAATTTGCCAGATAATAGGTAATTTTTTGCCATAATATTGATTTTTGAGCAATTAATTCAATGTTTTCCGGTATTACCACTGATGATTGTTATCAGCACAAGGAAGGTAAGGTCTACACCGCCGTAGGTCGAGGCACGGCGGTAACCGGTCGCACAGATACATGAGTTTATTTGGCTGTTTTGTTCCGGTCACGGGGTCGCCTGAAAAATAGTCTTGACCCATGCGGGGGTTAAGTAGCCGTAGCAATGGTATTGCTCGGTGTGAGGACAGTTAAAGCGGCAAAGGCGCCAATGATCGCCGCTGTGAAAACTCCAGAAGGCGCTCGATCGACGCTGCTGGCAATGTACTTCAGAGCAGGCCTTGGCGTCCCTCGTCTACACGGGGAGGCTGTCGCCCATCGCCCATCGCCCATCGCCCATCGCCCACTGGCAGTAGCAGTCAACGAGCTCGACGATACAGAGCCGGTTGTGATGACAAGCGAGGATGTCGTTTTTGTAATGGGTACTGGCCTATTGATATGGATGGCGAGATGCAGATTGAGCTAAAACTGAAGCTATGAACCCGGCGGGTTAATGCATTATGTCCTGTCTGGATGTTTTCAAAGCATTGAAATGAAAAAGTGGATAGTCAATGCTGATTATCCGGATAGCCTGTTAGTTCTGATTGAGTATAGTTTAAACTTATTAAGTATTAGTAACTTTCGGACTCGGTTTTGACCTGGCGAGGCAATAAGATGGTAACCGTCACAGTGAATAAGATTGGTTGTTTCCACTCATAGAATAATAAAGGGGATGGTATGAAATCAACGGTTGAAAAATTGGCGCAGGATCTGGCGAGCAACAGTATTAGAATTGTGGATTTAACGCAGACCCTTTCGTCTGACTTTCCTGCTTTGGTGCTGCCGCCACAATTTGCTCAGGTGTGGAGTTTCAAACAAGAGCGCATCTCGAAGTACGATGAAAACGGTCCGGGCTGGTATTGGAACAATTTTTCATGTGGAGAGCACACCGGCACGCACTTCGATGCTCCCGTACACTGGATCAGCGGTAAGGATTGCCCCAACAATACGGTTGATACCATTGATGCCGCAAAGTTCGTAGCACCTGCCTGCGTCGTTGATGCCAGCCAGGAAGTGGCTGGCGATGATGACTGGCTGCTAAGTGTGGATTTTCTGCTGGCCTGGGAAGAAAAGCATGGGCGTATCCCCTCCAATGCCTGGTTACTGCTGCGTACTGACTGGAGCAAGCGCATCAGTGATCCTGCCGCCTTTGTGAATATGCGAGAAGACGGTGCCCACACGCCAGGCCCCACGCAGGCCGCAGTTGAGTGGCTGATCAATGAGAGGAATGTGTGCGGGTTGGGTGTCGAAACGATCAATACCGATGCCGGTCAATCGTATGCCTGGCCCATTGCATATCCCTGCCATACGCTCATGCATGGGGCAAATAAATATGGCCTGCAATGCCTTATGAATCTTGATCAGTTGCCGCCGCAAGGCGCCATTATCGTTGCAGCCCCCTTGAAAATAAAAGAAGGCTCGGGAAGCCCGTTAAGGGTACTCGCGCTGGTGCAGTCTATCGCCTGAAGCATGATGGTGTGACGCATATAAACCTTTATTCAAGCCGTCTGAGCCGTGGTCAGGTAGTAATACGTGTTGATTGCTTGAGCCAAGCCCTGTCCGGTATTTTATTTTTACAGCAATCATAGGTGAGACCATTGGAAAATACTGAAGTTCTACAAACAGTCATGGAAGACCATGCTCTGGAGAGCGTACCGGATGATGCTCGGGAGGGCTGGTTAAAGTTATCCTGGAATACCGCGGGTATTGTAACCACCCTGATTCAGCTCTTTTTCGGAGCCCTGGCGACCTTCGTGGCCGGTTTTAAAATTGCGGTAATTGCGGGAGTCACAGTAACTGTTATCGGTTCCCTTCTGGGTTGGCTGTGTGGTCACGTTGCTCATAAATCCGGTTTGTCCAGTACGGTTATGGCCAGGCAATATGGTTTCGGTATTAAAGGATCGGTGCTGGGCTCTGCTATTTTTGCCTTCATGATCATTGGATTCCTGGCGCTGGAAAATGCGCTGCTATACCAGGGCTTTCTGTTCTTCTTTAATATGCAGGATACTGTCGTAAATCAAGTTGTTATCTATGGTTCGCTGTCTGCTGTTTGGGTCTTTCTCACCCTGTATGGTTTTAAACTGGTTTCCAAAGTTTCCTCTATCAGTCTTGTGCTGTTCCTCATTATTCTGCTCTACATGACTTACTCTGTGCTAGCCACCACCAACCAGAGCTTTGCTGCGGCCACATCGTTTGGCGCGATACTTCCACCTGAGGTACTGGCAAGCATGGGCGCGAGCACCGATATGGGTAAATTTATCTTCTGCGTCAATCTGTTTGTTGGCTCAGCGGGTGCATTGGCACTGGTGGATGCGGATATTGGTCGCTATGCCAAAAGCTCAAAAGACATCGGCATAGCGGCTTTGCTGGGCAACATTTTTCTGGATGTGGTCATGGTCGTGATTGGCGGAGTGGTCATGTTCGCTGGCAGTGGCCGTTTGATCGACTCTTACCTTGCCAAGGGTATTCCTGCGGACGTGGCGCAAAGCATGGCACTGTCTCCAGACGGTGTTGCTGCAGCATTTATCGTTTTTGGAGGCTTGATTGGCTTTATATTGATGATCATGGCGCAGGGTAAAGCACAGGTGCTCAACACCTATAGCGGCTCATTGTCATTATCCAATTTGTTTGACGCGGTTAATCTGCGCATGCCCCGCTGGATGCTGGTTGTGGCAGCTAACCTCATTGCCCTGGCGATGATCGCAATGAATATACTTGGCCTGGTTCAGTCGTGGGTAAATATCCTGGGTGTACTTACCACGGCGTTCGCCAGTATCATGTTGGCTGATTACTTTATTATTCGTGACAATGGGCGTGACAAGCGGGTACATGATGAAGCGGTAAACTGGGCAGGGATCATTAGTACTCTGGTCGCTTCGGTGTTAGCTCACTATGTGCTCAATACGCTAATCCCTGTTGAATTTTTCACCAGTCTGGTCGTCAGCGTAACGCTCTATGTAGTATTGCGTAAGTCTGTCTTTAAACCCGCCTGAATACGAAATACATTGCGCCGCGCTTTTACAGGCGGCTTTTCCGGGTACCTACACCGAATTAGCGATAGAGAGGACACGATATGGGCAAGAGCATTGATATTCGAGCCACCGATAACAGCGGCAGCTTCACCGGTTATCTGGCGCTGCCGGCCTGCGGCCGCGGGCCGGGTGTTGTTATTGGTCAGGAAATATTCGGCGTTAACGCCAACATGCGTGAAATCGCGGACTTCTATGCAGAGGAGGGCTATGTGGCGGTCGTGCCGGATCTGTTCTGGCGCCTCAAGCCTGGAATTGAGCTGGGATATACCGAAGACGATTTTGCGGTGGCTTTCGACCTGTTCGGCCGTATCGACATCGACAAGGCAGTAGAAGACATTGATGCCACCTTCAAGGCTCTGCGCGAGCTGGAGGAGGTTGAGGCGGGTGCTGGTGTGGGCTACGTCGGCTTCTGCATGGGAGGCAAGCTGGCGTACCTGACAGCCGCTCGTACCGACGTCGCCTGCGCAGTGGGTTACTACGGAATGGGCATTGAGCAGCATCTGGACGAGGCCTGTAATATCAAGGGACGGTTGGTGCTGCACTTTGCAGAGCTGGACCACCTGTGTGAAGAAGCGGCCCGCAAGCAGGTTTGCAGCGGCCTGGACGCAATGCCAAAAACCGAGATGTACATCTATCCGGGAGTTGATCATGCTTTCGCCCGCACCGGTGGCATGCATTATGACAAACCGGCTGCACTGATGGCGCATGAGCGCAGCATTGCAGCATTGAGGCGTGAGATTGGTCCGGATTACAACCTGTCGGCGTTGTGGGATAAGCACGTCGAGCTTGAGTTCGAGACCCGCGACGTGCCTGAAACCATGGCGACGATGGTCGCGGAGCCTTACGTCAACCACATTCCGACCATGACAGGCGGTGTGGGTTATAAAGAGCTCAGCCGGTTCTATCAACACCACTTCGTGCACGGCAACCCGCCGGACATGAAGCTGGTACCTATCTCACGCACCGTTGGTGCCTCGCAGATTGTTGATGAATTCATCATGTGTTTCACCCACACCACTGAAATTGACTGGATGCTGCCCAACGTTGCACCGACCGGTAAGTATGTGGAGATTCCAATGCTGGGCGTAGTGAAGTTTCGTGGTGACAAGCTCTATCACGAACATATTTATTGGGATCAGGCCAGCGTGCTGGTTCAGATAGGTGTGCTCAACCCTGAGGGGTTGCCGATTGCCGGTGTTGAAACCGCGCAAAAACTGCTGGATGAGAAGTTGCCCTCCAATACCATGATGAATAACTGGAAGACTCGCGAAGTTCTGTAAGTCGCATTTAGCGGCTATGCCAGAGCATGTAAAAGGAAACGTGTAGCAACCCAGATTACCTGCTACAACCCCGGCTTCTATGAGGCCGGGGTGTTTTGCGCAGCCTACAGGTTTAGTACGTAAAGCGGGGTGTGACGGCCAGAGTAGCAAAGGCTGCAACACCGGCAGGGGATTATCTGAAAATGGAGCTTCTTGCGCCGTGCTTAATAGCTCAGCGCGCTCCAGTATTGCTCTTGCCATTCGTCCTGCAGTTCGGGCGTCAGGAAACTCCAGGCGATGAAGCGACTGATCTTCTGGCCCTGGGCCATTTCGACAACTCGTACCTGGGTTGCGCCAACCTGATTCAGTACCCGCTGGATGCCGGCAAGGCTCGACTGCCTGGCGACCAGGGAGGTAAACCAGTAACACTGTTCGCCGTAGGCTTTGCTTTCCTTCGCCATGCGGCAAATGAAACCTTCCTCACCGCCATCACACCAGAGTTCGTCTGGCTGGCCGCCGAAGTTCAGTTTCGGCTTGGCGGCCGGTTGGGGGGCCTTTTTCAGGCCGCGCCATTTGCGTTCGGATTCGGCGTTCATGGCGGCTTCCGAAGCATGGAAGGGCGGGTTGCACAGGGTGATATCGAAATGATCGTCCGCTTTCCAGATGCCGTTAAAAATCTGGTTCTGCTGTTTCTGCAGCCGGGCGGTGATCTTTCCCGACAGACAGCGGTTGGAACGCACAATACCCTGTACCGTGCCCACCGCGATGGGGTTGATGTCGGAGCCGACAAACTGCCAGCCATATTCGCGGTTACCAATAATGGGATAGACGCAGTTGGCACCGATGCCGATATCCAGCGCCCTCACCATGCGCCCGCGCGGAATTTCGCCGCGGTTTGATTCCGCCAGCAGATCGGCCAGGTAGTGCACATAGTCGGCCCGGCCCGGAATCGGCGGGCACAGGAACCCTGGTGGGATGTCCCAAAAATCCACGCCGTAAAAATGGCTCAGCAGGGCCTGGTTCAGCGCCTTCACTGCCTGCGGGTCGGCAAAGTCGATAGACTCGTTTCCATAGCGGTTCAGCTGCACAAACCCCGCCAGTGTCGGGTTCGCCTTGGTCAGCACGTCGAAGTCATAGCGGCCACGGTGCGGGTTGCGGTTATGCAGTTCGGCCTTGTGGGTGCGTACAGCGTCAGTTGTTTTCATGGAATCATCGGTATTCTATAGGTAGGCGGGCAGTATACCTGACAA
>JBFGZM010000220.1:0-6469 GCA_041586815.1 Marinobacterium sp.
ACGTACTGGAGGATCGCAAACTGGAAATCACCGGTTATCTGTCCGTCCAGACCCAGGGCTGGATCGGCGAGCTTGAAGCACTATCGGCCGCTAATGCCTGAGCCCCACGCTATTGCAACTAGCCCCTTAAGCGATTGAGCAAATCCGCCACAAGCTGGTTATGTTCGCCGTGCAGCCCGTAGGCTGCATAGGCTTTCATCTCGATGGGGGGCGCGTCTGCAACAGCATGAAGCTGCCCCGCTTCCAGCAAGGGTTGTACAATGCCCTGTGGCAGATAGGCGGCCCCGCCGCACTGCAAAATCAGATTGAGAGCCAGCCGACCGCTGTTCACCCGGCCCCGGGCCAGCAGGCGCTGGGGAAAGAGGCTCTCATGCAGGCTTGCAAAAGTCGTCCCCCACTCCACCCGGATATAGCCCTCGCCAATGGCCGCATCCACCGGTTGCCCCGCCCGACTGGAGACCAGTGACAGGGTCACACTGGCAACCTCCTTTACTGCCACGTTCTGAATGCGCGGCGGCTCGTACATGAAACCTACATCTATCATGCCCTGCTCCAGTTTCTCGACCACCCGCAGCGGCGTACTCTCCTCTGCCCTGAGCCCCAGGCTGGGCAAATCCCGGTAGATACTGCTGAGCCAGTCCTGCAGAAAGATGTCCCACAGGCTGGCCACTCCGGCCACCACCAGCCGACGCTTGTGGCGTTCGCTCAGTGCCGTGTCTTCGAAGGCCCGTTCCCAGGCGCCGAGAATGAAGCGGGCATGGCGCTCCATGCGCTCGCCCGCAGGCGTCAGGCCAATGCGATGATGCTGACGGATAAAGAGTGACAACCCCAGATGATCTTCCAGCTGCCGTATACGCGCGCTGACCGTAGACGCCGATACGCAGAGATTTTCCGATGCCCGGCCGAAATTGCGGGTGCGGCTGACTTCCAGGAACGTTTTCAGTAACAGGGTATCCATGGGCACTGCTCTGTGGACCGATTCCCGCCCATCTTCGATTTTATTGTTCGTTACTTCCAGTTTTTTTCGTTTTTCAGGATGTCAAAAAAGTTTTACCCTGCCGGCTCGAGACCGTACATGGAGAAATCATGAAGCGCTGGCTGCCGTTCAAATTGCCCTTTCTAAGCTGGGGGCGCAATCTCAACAAAAGCACCCTGACCGATGATCTTGTCGCCGGTATCACCGGTGCCGTTATTGTGCTGCCCCAGGGCGTAGCCTATGCCTTTATCGCTGGCCTGCCGCCGGAGTTTGGACTCTACACCGCCATCATCACACCAATCATCGCGGCACTGTTCGGCTCATCCTCGCACCTGATTTCCGGCCCCACCGCTGCCATTTCCATCGTCGTCATGAGTGTTGCCAGTGGCCTTGGCACCCTGGATCCCGCCCAGTATATCGGCGCCGTACTGACCATTACGCTGCTGGCGGGCCTGATGCAGCTGGCCATGGGGTTGCTGCGCCTGGGCAGCCTGGTCAATTTCATTTCCCATACGGTGGTGATCAGTTTTACCGCCGGCGCGGCCATTCTGATCGGAGCCAGCCAGCTCAAGCACCTGCTGGGTATCTCCGTGCCCAGCGGCCTGTCTTTCGTCGAGGGCCTTTCGCAGCTGGGCAGTCAGCTTGGCGACACCAATACGACGTCCCTGGCCATCGGCCTGCTGACACTGGTTTCGGCGCTGCTGGTGCGCAAGTTCAACCGCCGCTGGCCGCATCTGCTGATCGGCATGGCCGTGGGCAGTGTGGCCTGCCTGCTGTTAAATGGCGCGGAGCAGGGCGTGGCGCTGGTCGGCGCCCTGCCCGGCACCCTGCCGCCAATGTCGCTACCCGACCTGTCTGCATCAACACTGCAGTCACTGACCTCCGGGGCCTTTGCAGTCGCCCTTCTGGGGCTGATCGAAGCGGTATCCATTGCCCGCGCCATCGGTATCCGCTCACAACAGCAGATTGACGGCAACCAGGAATTTATCGGTCAGGGCCTGTCGAATATTATCGGCAGTTTTTTCTCATGCTACGCCGGCTCCGGCTCATTCACCCGCTCTGGCGCCAACTACGACGCCGGCGCCAAAACCCCCATGGCCGCCATCTTCGCAGCGGTCATTCTGGCGGCCATCATTCTGCTGGTACCGGGGCTCACCGCCTACCTGCCACTGCCCGCCATGGCGGGTGCCATCCTGCTTATCGCCTGGAACCTGATCGATGCGCACCATATCAGCCAGATCATCAAATCCAGTCGCAATGAAGCCCTGGTACTGGTCGTCACCTTTCTGGCCACGCTCTTTGTCGAACTGGAATTTGCCATCTACATCGGCGTTTTCCTGTCACTGGCAATCTATCTGCGCCGCACCTCCCGCCCTACGGTGATGGAAGTGGCTCCCATTCCCGACCATCCGCGTCGCCAGATCAAGAACACCCAGCGCTTTTCACTGCAACAGTGCCCACAGTTGAAGATCATCCGTATCGACGGTTCGCTGTTTTTCGGCGCCATCGATCATATACAGCAGCGCATCCGGGCTCTGAGCAATACCGGCGATACCAACCGCCTGCTGATTATCGGCAAGGGCATCAACTTTATCGATGTCGCCGGCGCCGAGATGCTGATTCAGGAAGCCAGACGCCTGCAGCAGCGCGGTGGCAAGCTGATGTTCAGCTCCCTCAAGGGAACTGTCATCGACGAGCTGCGCGCCAATGGCTACCTGGAGCGCATTGGAGAGGAGCTGTTCTATGACTCGCCGGAGGCCGCTCTGAACGAATCTGTCGTGACACTGAACCAGAATGTCTGCCAGAGCTGCTCTGCTCGTATTTTCAGGGAATGCAGCCCGTCTGAGCCCAGCAGCATGATTGCGGTCAGCCGGCTGTAACGCCACCGCCGCGCTGTGCCCCTGTGACAGCCACAAGCAAGGGCCTATACTGGGGGCATCGACCGGTTGCGACCTGTGAACCTGCCCATGACCTTTGTGATGCCCGGCTCCCGAGCCACCCAGCGACTCTTCTGCGCCGCCGCGGTGCTGCTGAGCACTGCGCTTGTCAGCGCCGAGACCTTCGTATTGCCTGCGCCCGATCAGGACATCGTGGGTGAGATACGTATCACCCGCGCTCGCCAGTCCGACACCCTGCTGGACATCGCCCGGGCCTTCAACCTGGGGTACGAGGAAATTGTCCGCGCCAACCCCGGCGTGGACCGCTGGCTCCCGGGCCGGGGCACCGACGTGGTGCTGCCCAACCGGCTGATCCTGCCTGATGCACCCCGTGATGGCATTGTGCTCAACGTGCCTGAAATGCGCCTGTACTACTATCCGAAGCCTGCGCAGGGTGAGGCGCCGGTGGTAATCACCCACCCGGTGAGCGTAGGTCGCATGGACTGGACTACACCGCTGGGAGAAACCCGCGTAATTCAGAAACAGGCAGACCCGCCCTGGTATCCACCTGCTTCCATCAAGGCAGAACATGCCCAGAACGGCGATATCCTGCCCGATGTGGTGCCCGGCGGCCCCGGCAACCCCCTGGGCCGCTTTGCGCTGCGCCTGGGGATTCCGGGCTATCTTATTCACGGCACCAACAAGGAATACGGTATTGGCATGCAGGTGACCCATGGCTGCGTGCGCCTGTACCCCGAGGATATAGAGCGGCTATACAGCCTGGTAGCAGTGGGAACGCCGGTATATATCATCAATCAGCCGGTCAAGATCGGACGCCACTTCGACGGTCTGTACATTGAAGCCCACCCGGCCATGGAGGAACTGTCAGACGTTCCCCTCAACTCGCAGGCTCTGACGTTGCTGAATATTGCCGCAACCGCTGAAGAACTGCGCGCCGAAATCATCCCCTCCGCCGTGCAACTGGCGTTGCAGCAATCGAACGGCATTCCGCTGCGTATTAGCCGTTGAGCTCCCCTGGGCCTGTGAGCCAGGCCCACAGACCCAGAGGCACGGGTTATTTCATCATCGACTTCTGGAACATGCGGTTGATTTTCTCTTCCGTTGCCATGCTGCGGGCATTGGCTTCGGCCGCCAGGGCTTTGGCATCATTCGCCACCCGCAGAGCCTCATCGGCGGTTGCCTTGGCACTGTCAGCGGTCGACTGGGCACGCTGCATGTCCTGTTCGTGCGTTTGATGCATAGCCCGCATATCACCTGAGCTGGCACAGCCAAAGGACAGGGCGGCAAAGGCGACGAGGGCAGACACTTTCAACACATCGCGGGTCCTCATTGGAACTCTCCTGATTCACTGGAAATGGGTAACAACCACTGCAGGTTGTACGCTCAGCATAGACCAGTGCTTCACAAGCGCCCGGTAGCGCCCTAGCGGATTTCTACCCGGGTGCCCGGCTCAATCCATTTGACCAGACGCAGCATCTCGGCATCGGTCAGGGCAACACAGCCATTGGTCCAGTTAAACAGGCCATGCACATCCGGGTTGCCTGCACCCAACCCGTGGATGCCGATCTGCCCGCCCAGAGTTGTGTCCTGCGGCGGTATGCGTCCGGCATCCAGCGCCGCGACAATGCGCCCATGAGTCTGGCTGTCAATACGACCGTCATTCAGTGCGGCCTGCGCATAGGCCCGGTTCGGGTAGTCCAGACCGATAAAAAGCCCAAAGCGGCTCCGGTTGTTAAACCAGCTGACCCGAAAACTGCCTAGTGGCGTTTTGTCATCGCCGCGACGCAGCTTCAACCCGGCACCGGCCACGCCCAGGGCAACGCGGCCAAAATTATCCAGCACCCTGTCGCCCTCCATCACTTGCAGGGTCTGGGCTTTGGTATCCACCTGCACCCAGATCTCGCCGGCAGCAGACCCTGCCAGCCACGCCCAGAGCAGCACCAGCAACAAGCCCTGTTTGCCCCTGCCCAGATTCATGCTCGCCTCCCGGTTGATGTCCGCCCATCGCTCTGCGCATCCCCTGCTCTGAGCATAGAGAGTCCGGCTGAACCCAACAATGAGACTGCTGTCTCAAGAGGCAATATTATTCAGTGGTGCAAGCAGGCACTTGGAGCCAGAATAACAACTGCCGAACGGCAGAAACGGCTATGCTTAGTACGCCTGCAAGAAAAATCGTGACTACCCAGGATCGCTAGCAATACACCATGACCGACAAAGCACGCCTTCAGCCAGAGTTTGAACGGGTCGACCAGCAGGGGGACGAGTCCATCCGTTTTCTGCAGCACGGTTATCCCTGCGAACTTGTGCGCTGGCACTATCACTCGGAATACGAACTGCACCTGATCAAGGCAACCAGCGGCAAGGTTTTCGTGGGCGACTATATCGGCAATTTCAACGCCAGCCAGCTCGTTATGGTGGGACCCAACCTTCCCCACAACTGGATCAGCCAGTTGCCAGAGGGCGAGTCGGTGGATTTGCGGGACCGGGTGATCAACTTTTCCCACGATCTGATCGATACCTGCAGTGCCGCCTTCCCGGAAATGCAGGCCCTGACCCCCTTTTGGGAGCGGGCCCGGTATGGTATCGAATTCCTTGATCCTGCCACCATTCGTCAGGCCGATGCCCTGTTTGAAGACCTGGCCAACGCCCGCGGTTTCCGCCGCCTGACCCGTTTCTGGACACTGCTGGACCTGCTCGCGTCGACTCCTGACTACCAGGTTCTGTCGTCCACCAACTACATCCCCATCGCAGACAAGAAAACCCTCGAGAAGGTAAACGAGGCAGTGCAGTATATTGTGGAGCACTACAGTCAGGACCTGGCACTGGAAGATGTGGCCAGCCTGCTGGACATGGCCCCAAGCTACTTCTCGAAATTTTTCAAAAAGGCCACCGGACGCCGTTTTATTGATTTCGTCAACGGCCTGCGTATCAATCGCGCCTGCGAGCGCCTTGCTTACACCGACGAGCCCATCACCGATATCTGTTTTTCCGCCGGCTTCAACAATATCGCCAACTTCAACCGCCGCTTCCATGCCGTCAAGGGCATGACGCCGTCTGAATACCGCCGCACCTCGGCCGACATCCTCTACCGCGGCTGACCCTGACACCTGCAGCGCCCCGCCAAATAAGTACTTTTATGCCTTCCACTTTGCAAAAAATGCCATTTAACGGGCCATGCATGCCTAATCACGGCGGTATTTCCATGTACTTGCGACACTCAATGGCAAAAAAGTACAGATTCAGCTCCGCAGGGTATTTGTGTGAGACACCCCGTTCGCAGTGTAATGACGCCGTCCTGACAACGATGCGGCCTGGCCGATTATGATTGGGACTAACGATACTCAGACCTATACCATAATGATAATAGAGGCTCGTAACGTGAAAAAATCACCGATTACCTCCACTCTGCTTGCCGCCGCGATCGCGGCAGGATCCGGCACAGCGCTTGCCAGCACCACCGTTACCATCGGTACCGTCAACAACGGCGACATGATTCGCATGCAGGAGCTGTCCGGTGCCTTTGAAGAGGCCTACCCGGATATCACGCTGGAGTGGGTCGTGCTGGAAGAGAACGTGCTGCGTCAGCGCCTCACCA
>JBFGZM010000221.1:0-6429 GCA_041586815.1 Marinobacterium sp.
GCCTGGGTACGACTGTTGACCCCAAGCTTGCGCAGGATGGCGGTCACATGGGCCTTGATCGTGGCCTCGGACACCGTCAGCTCGTAGGCGATCTGCTTGTTCAGCAGGCCTTCGGTCAGCATGGTGAGTACACGGAACTGCTGCGGTGTCAGCGACACCAGCGCCTGGGCGAACTGCTGGTCTTCCGGCGGCACCTGATCGAAGCTGTCGGCAATTTCCCGGGGCAGCCATTCTTCTCCCTGCAGCACGGCAGTGATGGCTTCGGAAATGACCTCCAGCGGCGCCGACTTGGGAATAAAGCCCGAAGCACCGTATTCGATGGCCCGCTGCATGACATGCACTTCCTCACTGCCGGACACCACCACTACCGGAATCCCCGGGTTCTGCCCGCGCAGGAATACCAGGCCCGAAAAGCCGTTGGCGCCCGGCATATGAATATCCAGCAATACCAGATCAGCATCGCTGTGCTTGTCCACTGCATCCTGCACCGCTGCCAGCGTATCGGCCTCGACAATGTCCACCCCCGGCACGGCCTGGGAAACCGCCTGTTTCAGTGCGGCCCTGAACAGCGGATGGTCATCGGCGATGATGATTTTTTGCGCTAACTGCATGCGGTATCTCCCTGCTGCGACCCATTTCCGGGCTTTTATTATATGCCACACTTGCGAATTCCCGCCTGCCGCCCACGTTACAGCGCCATGACAGCCGTATCCACAGTGCGTTTTTTACCTGCGGCACGAGCCTGACTTTAAAGACAAAATGCCTCCGCGACCAGAGGCCGGGAGGCATTTATGCAAGTGACATGCTGTAAATCAGAAAACAATCAGATTACGTCGGGGCCTGGCCTGCGCATAACGCCGGCAACCAGACCCCGGACGGGGCCGCCAACAGGACCGTTGGCAGCGGTGGCCAGTCAGGCCTTGCGGTTGAGGCGATGCTCGATCAGATCATCCACCACGGACGGGTCGGCCAGGGTGGAGGTATCACCGAGGCTTGCGTAATCGTCTTCGGCGATTTTGCGAAGGATACGACGCATGATCTTGCCGGAACGCGTCTTGGGCATGCCCGGTGCAAACTGGATCAGATCCGGCGAGGCTATGGGACCGATCTCCGAACGTACCCAGGTACGCAATTCCTTTAGCAGTTCATCGGAGGCATCGAAGCCCGATTGCAGAGTGACATAGACGTAGATCCCCTGACCCTTGAGGTTGTGGGGATAACCCACTACCGCCGCTTCTGCCACCGCTGGATGTGCCACCAGGGCGGATTCCACCTCGGCGGTGCCCATGCGATGCCCGGAAACGTTAATCACGTCGTCAACGCGGCCGGTGATCCAGTAGTAGCCATCGGCATCACGACGGGCACCGTCTCCGGTGGTGTAGTAACCCTTGAAGGTACTGAAGTAGGTCTGGGAGAAGCGCTCATGGTCACCCCAGATCGAGCGGCTCTGGCCCGGCCAGGAGTCCTTGATGACCAGGTTGCCATCCACGGCCCCTTCCAGTTCACGGCCTTCGTTATCCACCAGCGCCGGCTGCACACCAAAGAACGGCCGGGTGGCGGAACCGGGCTTGGTATCGGTGGCACCGGGCAGCGGCGTAATCATGATGCCGCCGGTTTCGGTCTGCCACCAGGTATCAACGATGGGGCAGCTGTCCTTGCCGACAACCCGGTTGTACCACTCCCAGGCTTCGGGGTTGATGGGTTCGCCCACCGATCCCAGCAAGCGCAGGCTCGACAAATCGGCATTACCCAGCACATCCTCACCCTGCTGCATCAGCGCACGGATCGCCGTGGGCGCGGTGTAGAACTGGTTCACCTTGTGTTTTTCGATCACGCGGCCAAAACGGCTGCTGTCGGGATAGTTCGGTACACCCTCGAACATCAGGGTAGTGGCACCGTTGGCCAGCGGGCCATAAACGATATAGCTGTGGCCGGTGACCCAGCCCACATCGGCGGTGCACCAGTAAATATCACCGGGTTTGTAGTCGAACACGTATTCGTGGGTCATGGCGGCGTACACCAGGTAACCACCGGTGGTGTGCTTGAGGCCCTTGGGCTGACCGGTCGAGCCGGAGGTATAGAGGATAAACAGCGGATCTTCGGCGTTCAGGGCTTCGGCCGTGCACTGCGCCGATGCCTTTGCGGTAATGTCGTGGTACCAGACATCGCGGTGATCGTGCCACGCCAGCTTGTCACCGGTACGCTTGACCACAACGACGTTTTCAACAAACTTGGCGGCCGCAGGATCAGTCAGCGCTTCATCCACGTTCGCCTTGAGCGGCACAACCTTGCCACCGCGCAAAGAGTAATCGGAGGTAATCACCACCTTTGACTGCGCACCGGCAACACGATTCGCCAAAGCTTCGGGCGAGAAGCCGCCGAACACCACAGAGTGAACCGCACCGATACGGGCACAGGCCAGCATCGCCACCGCGGCTTCCGGAATCATCGGCATGTACAGCGTCACCACATCGCCCTTTTCCACACCCCTGTCCTTGAGGGCATTGGCCAGACGGCAGACCCGGCCATGCAGGTCGCGGTAGCTGATGTGTTCGGATTCGCTCGGGTCGTCGCCTTCCCAGATAATGGCGGTCTGATCGCCACGCGCTTCGAGATGACGATCCAGGCAGTTGTAGGAAGCGTTGAGCTTGCCGTCTTCGAACCAGCGGATATCCACGTTGTGCAGGTCGAAGGAGGTATTCTTTACCCGGGTATAAGGCGTGAACCAGTCGAGCCGCTTGCCCTGCTCACCCCAGAAGGCTTCGGGATCATTGACGGACTGGTCGTACATTGCCTGGTATTTGGCGTTGTCGATATGCGCCGTGGCGGCGAAAGCCGGATTAACCGGATGAACCTTGATATCACTCATGGAAGTGCCCTTAAGATTGCTTGTTTTAATTATGAGATCCTGGACATACGCAAGCGCAGAAAACGGATCTATGGCGTAATGTTATACAGACTTCCCGGCGGTGCCCTGAATTAGACATTGGTATATCGCCCCCCGCCAGCCAGCCTGCGGTGGCAGTTTCCACAATCGCACGGCTGGCCATCGGCTCCCGCCCGGTGCGGCCTGCAGCTTTGCCAGCCAGGGCCGCGCCCCCATTGCCAACCATAGTACTAAAAGACTACGCCGGCATGACCCGCACCCGGTACTGGCGAACAATTCCAGCCAGCAGGTCTACTCACTCAGTGAAAAACCGCTTTCGCGCATGCGGGCCAGTTTGTAGCGCAGGGTACGCGGGCTGATGCCCAGCCGCTCGGCGGCATCCTTGCGGCTGCCGCCGGTCTGTTGCAGCGCATCCACGATCAGCTGAAATTCGTGCTGGCGCAGATCGGAACCCAGCTGACCGGCATCTTCCGCGTCCGCCGCACCCTCAGTTTCCGCTGTACCCGGCTGCGCCTGAGCCTCGGCAAACTGGCTGATACTGATGGCCCCCGGCGACAGGTGCAGGTCAGTGGACTGAATACGGGTACCGCTTTGCAGAATCAGTGCCCGCTGCATGACATTGTCCAGCTCGCGCACGTTGCCCGGCCAGGCGTGGGCCAGCAACTGCTGGCGCGCCTCGGGGCAGAAGCTCGCCAGCGGGCGGTGCATCTTGCTGCAATGCTTGGCCAGCAGCCGCTCGGCCAGGGGCAGCACATCCCCCGGACGCTCGCGCAACGGCAGCCACTGCAACGGAAACACATTCAGACGGTAATAGAGGTCTTCGCGAAAGCGCCCTTCGGCCACAAAATTTTCCAGCGCCCGGTTACTGGTAGCCAGTACCCGCACATCAAGCTTGATCGCCTTGCGCCCGCCGATGCGTTCCACTTCCTGCTCCTGCAGCACGCGCAGCAGCTTGGCCTGCAGCCCCAGGTCCATTTCGCTGATCTCATCCAGCAGCAGGGTGCCGCCGTTGGCCTGCTCGAACTTGCCGGCATGGCTGCTGTAGGCCCCGGTGAAGGCACCCTTTTCGTGGCCGAACAGGGTGGCCTCGAGCATGTTTTCCGGGATCGCGGCGCAGTTGATGGCCACAAAGGGCTGATCGCTGCGCGCCGAATGCTGGTGAATGTACTGCGCCAGCACTTCCTTGCCCGTACCGGATTCGCCGGTAATCAGCACGGTGGAATCCGTTTCGGCCACACGCCTTGCCAGCTGCAGCAGCTGGCGGCTGCTGGCGTCTTCCGCGATGGGCGGTTCGAAGTCCGACACGCCGGCCGCGCCTGCGTGCAGCCTGAGGGTTTCTATCAGCTGTTCAGGCTCAAAAGGCTTCATCAGGTAATCCACGGCGCCGGCGCGAATGGCCTCCACCGCTTTTTGCACCTGGCCAAAGGCGGTAATCAGCACCACCGGCAGGCAGGGGTGGGACTGCTGCAGGCGCGCCAGCAGACCGTGGCCGTCGAGCCCCGGCATGTTGACATCGCTGACCACGATATCCACCGCCGCCTGCTTCAGCCGCTCCAGCGCCTGCAGGCCATCGCTCGCCTCCAGGTACTCGAACCCCGCCAGCGCCAGGGTATCGGCGAGGGCTTCACGCAGCGCCTCGTCATCTTCCACTATCAGTACCTTGATACCCATATAATCCTTTTCTTCCTTAGGATCGGTGCTTGCCGGTCCTGTGGGGTGGAATGAAATTGCGAATTCCACCGGCGCCATCCGCGACGAAAGCTCATGGTGTTATGGAGCCGGGGCATGGCGGGCTCATGCCACCCTGCCCGTCTATTGTCCGGCGTCGGCCATATAAGGCAATAACAGGGCGGCCCGCGTGCCCTGCCCGGGTGCAGAATCCAGCTCGAAACTGCCATGGTGAGCCCTGGCCACCACCTGGGCCACCGCCAGCCCAAGCCCGGTGCCATGGGACTTGGTGGTGTAAAACGGCTGCATGGCCTGGGCCCTTGTTTGTGCATCCATGCCCGGGCCCTGGTCGATAACCTCCAGGCGCAGGTAGGCGCCATCAAGGCAGGCACGAATGGCCAGCAAAGTGCCGGTACCACAAGCCTGCAGGGCGTTGTCCACCAGGTTCTGCAGGGCGCCAAGCAGGGTTTCGCGGTTGCACTGCAGCCAGACCCCCGGTGCCTCGTTGTGGCAGTCGCAGTCCGCATCCTGGCTGGAGAGCGGCGCATCGAGCATGTCCTCGATGGCACGGAACAGTGCTTCGGTGCTGATGCGATCATCCAGGCGCGTTTCACCGCGGGCGAATACCAGCATGTCCCGCACCTGCTGCTCCAGGTTCTCCAGGCGGGACTTCACCTTGGCGGCAAAGCGCACCCGCTGGCTGTCGTCCAGCGCCGAGCGGTTCAGGTGCGAGGTATAGAGCAGTGCCGCCGAGAGCGGGGTACGGATCTGGTGCGCCAGGGATGCCATCATGCGCCCCATCTCGGACAGGCGCTGGTAGTGGGACAGCCGTGTTTGCAGCAGCCGCGTTTCGGTCTGGTTGGTCAGCAGCACCAGCTGGCCCGGTTCGTTGTCCATGGCACGGGTCGCCAGGTGGACCCGCCGCCCGTCACGCAGGGAGACTTCGTGACCGTCGTCGCTGCGTGGCGCAAAGCTGCGGCGGATAATCTCGAGCCAGAGTTCGCCCTGCAGCGGCTCACCCAGCAGATCCCGCGCCGCCGGGTTGGCCTCGGCCACCCGCCCTGCGCTGTCGATCAGAATCACGCCGGCGGGCAGCAGGTCGAGCAGCTTGCGCATCCGCTCGGCCAGGCCCGCGCTCTGTTCCAGCTCGCCACCGCGGGCCACCCGCTCCCGTGCCAGTTCATCCCTCGCATCGCGCAGCTCGGCTTCAAGCCGGGCGATACGTTCGCTGCTGCTATCCGAGTTCATTTGCGCGAGATGCCGTATTTGCGCATTTTCTCCACCAGGGTCGTGCGCCTTATCTGCAACAGATCCGCCGAGCGCGCCACCACGTTGTCGCAGTTGTCCAGCGCCTGCTCGATCAGGCGCTGCTCGATGGATTCCAGGTGGCCTTTCAGGTCGACGCCCTCAACGGGCAGACGCGCCAGATCCCCGGGCGCATCCGACTGCGCAGCATCGGCTTCCCCCGAACCATTGCCAGGGACGGCCCTGGCCGTGGCGCGGTAGCGCTCGGGGTTGGGCTCGTCGATCAGGCGGAATTTTTCCGGCAGTTCGGACACGCCCACCACCGTATCGGGATGCATGATGGCCAGGCGTTCCACCAGGTTGGCCAGCTCGCGAATATTGCCGGGCCAGGCGTAGCGCTTGAGCGATTCAATTGCGGCGGGGTGGAACATCAGCTGGCCAAAACCCTGCTGACACAGGCGCCCGGACAGCGCATTGATCAGCAGTGAAATATCGTCACTGCGCTCGCGCAGGGCCGGCAATTCGATGGGAAACACGTTAAGGCGGTAATAGAGGTCTTCGCGGAACAGCCCCTGGGCGATCATCTGTTCAAGATTCTTGTGGGTCGCGGCCAGGATGCGCACATCCAC
>JBFGZM010000222.1:0-6388 GCA_041586815.1 Marinobacterium sp.
AGCTGGGTGAGAGGGTTGGGTGACTGGACGATGGCATTCATGCGCAGGTTCTCGTCTGGGTGCGTGTGATCGGGCGAAACCGGAGGCCGCGGGATTGAGACGCGGCGCTACCGGATTCTGAGCTTGTGTGATACTGCGCGGTTCCTTAGCCCCTGAAGTAGCGCTGCTCAACGAAGGGCATCTTGCTGATGCGCATCGGCAGCTTCTTGCCGCGGACTTCGGCGAAAATGGTGCTGTCCATCACGGCGGCGGCACTGCTGACATACCCCATGGCGATAGATGCCCCGGCACTGGGGCCGAAGGTACCGGATGTCACAACGCCGATGCGGTTGTTGTCGGCATCAAACAGTTCGGTGCCTTCGCGTACCGGTGCACGGCCTTCGCCAATCATGCCCACGCGCTTGCGGCTGTTGTCCTTGTTGGTGATCTGCCCCAGGATGATGTCGGCGCCGGGGAAGCCTCCGGCACGCTCGCCGTCGGCGCGACGGCACTTGGAAATGGCCCACAGCAGGCTGGCTTCAACCGGCGTTGTGTCGATATCCAGATCATGACCGTACAGGCACAGGCCTGATTCCAGTCGCAGGGAATCACGGGCGCCCAGGCCAATGAATTCCACTTCCGGCTGGGCCAGCAGCAGGCGGCTCAGGCGCTCGGCCTCTGCGGCAGGAATGGAAATCTCGTAGCCGTCTTCGCCGGTGTAGCCCGAGCGGCTGATAAAGCAGTCCGCGCCATCGATGTTGATGCGGCCGCTGTCCATGAACACCATGCTGGCCACTTCTGGCGCCAGGCGGCTCAGTGCTGTAACAGCGGCCGGGCCCTGCAGGGCGATGAGGGCGCGGTCGTCCAGTTCTTCCAGGGTTACGCCTTCTGGCAGGTGAGCGCGCATGTGGTCGATGTCCTGCGCCTTGCATGCGGCGTTCACCACGACGTAGATGCTGTCACCCCAGTTGGCGACCATCAGGTCGTCCAGGATGCCGCCCTGTTCATTGGTGAAAATGGCATAGCGCTGTTTGCCTTCGGGGAGGTCGATGATATCCACCGGCACCAGGGATTCCAGCATGGCGGCAGCGCCTGCGCCCCTCAGCATGACCTGACCCATGTGGGAAACGTCGAACAGGCCGGCCTGCTCACGTGTCTGCAGGTGTTCCTTCTTTACGCCCAGCGGATACTGCACCGGCATCTCGTAGCCTGCAAAGGGCACCATTTTGGCGCCAAGTTCCAGATGCAGGTCGTACAGTGGGGTCTTTTTCAGGGCGCTGTTGGGCTGCTCTGCCATGATGTGCTCCGTATCGAAGGTGGGTGGACGGTTGGGTCTGCAGGACCAAGTAGATGCTCCGCAGGCCGCTGCGAGTAAACCAAGTTTCCAATAGGAAACAAAATTAGCGGATCGCTCTTTCGATTGCAATACAAAAATGGCCCCGGGTTGTCGTAATGACACAGCAGGGTGTCGCTGTTGCTGGACTGGGTGCAATAAAGGCCGTTGTACTAACGCAGGACGGCGGCCCGACAGGAAACAAGGCAGGCAGTATAGCAGGCGCTCAAGGGGGCGCTCAGGCAGTCACCCAAAGGACCACCGCGTCCTCTTCGCTGGTGGATACCAGAGTATGGCCCATCTCGCAGTCGTAGTAGGCGCTGTCGCCTTCGGCCAGGTCGATCGGCTCATAAAATTCCGTATAGAAACGGATGCTGCCGCTGAGAACGTAGAGCAGCTCTTCGCCGTCATGGCGTACCCAGTCGCCGTACTCGTCGAAGCTGCGTGCCCTTACGGTGGTTTTGTACGGGATCATTTTCTTGTTGGTCAGCTGGGCGGCCAGCATCTCGTGTTCGTAGGTGGGCGTGAAGCGCGGCTTGCCTTCGCCGCAGAGTGTAATATCCCGCCGGCCGCCACTGCTGCGGCTTTTCTTGGGCTGTGCAAAGAGCTGGGGGATGTCGATACCCAGTCCCTTTACCAGTTTGTTTACCGCCGTAAAGGTGGGGGATATCTGTTCGTTTTCGATCTTGGACAGGGTCGAGCGTGCCAGCCCCGTGCGCTTGCTGGCTTCCTCCAGGGTGAGGTTCTGGCTCAGGCGAATTTCGCGCACCCGTTTGCCCAGCTGCATGGGCTCGACGCTGGCTTCGTGGCTGTTGGTACTTACCTGGAGTTCGGGGGGCTGCGGACGGTCGGGCATGGGTTCACTCCTGGGGGCCGGTTTGCGGGCTGGCGGCGCACCTTGGCGTGTTTCCGGACGGCGTGGGGTGGGCGGCAAAGCGGTACAAGGGGCTGATAACCGGCGAGATTTTTGTATTTCCCTGATACTACACAAGCCGCCTGATGATGGAAAGAAAGGCTGTTTGGACAGGGCGTTTTCTGAATAAGGGAATGATGTTTCCAATAGGAAATTTTTCGTTGATTTGTGGAAACGCTGTTGCTAGTCTAGCTGCATGTTCGGGGTTAGGCCTGCGTCGGATCCATCGGCGTGCTGTGTCGCCTTATGGCGGTTTGCCGCTCATACTGAGATCTGTACCACGGCATTGACGCAATGCCTTAACCCCTGGTTGGCCGCTTTCACAAGGGTTGATTGACAGAACAGCAGGAAAGCATTGATGGACATTAACGCGTTCATGGTCAGGTTTGAGCAGATGCTGTCGGCATCACTGGCGTGGCTGAGCAGTCCGACATTCTACTCCCAGGTTGGCCTGATGGCGCTGGCGCTGCTGGTGGGCTACTCCATAGCAGCCTATTTGAAGAGCCATTCGCCGTTATTGCGCAAAAGGCCGCTTGAAGGAGCGCTGTTACGCCTGCGCTTGCAGATTTATGCGTCGCGCAACCTGCTCTTGCCGCTGATGCTGATTCTGATGCTGTCGATCGCGGCAGAAATGAGCCAGAAACTGCTGGGGCAGAACTGGCTGGTACGCCTGGGGCTGAGTTTCGCGGTGGTGTTCATGATCTACTCGATCATCAACCGCTTTGTGGAGAAAAAGTTTTTCCGCACCCTGGCCAGCTGGGTGTTTCTGCCCATTGCACTGCTGCATATTTTTGGCTGGCTCAATGGCCTGATCGTCTACCTGGAGAGCATGTCTGTCGAGGTCGGCAATATCGAGATTTCGGCCTACGGCGTGGTGCGGGTGCTTATTTTCGGGTCGGTGCTGTTTTGGCTCGGGCGGCTGTCAAACAATGCCGGCCAGCAGATTATCCGCAGTCAGCAGGATCTGGATGCCGGCACGCGGGAAGTTTTTGCCAAGCTGTTTCAGATCGCACTGTTCTTTATTGTCTTTATTCTGTTGCTGCAGATCATGGGCATTAATCTGACAGCGCTGGCGGTCTTCGGGGGCGCCCTGGGTGTGGGGCTGGGGTTTGGCTTGCAGTCGATAGCCTCGAACTTTATCTCCGGCATTATCCTGCTGCTGGAGCGCTCTCTCAGCGTGGGGGACTACGTTGAGATGGAAGATGGCCGCAAGGGCATGATTCGTGAGCTGAACATGAGATCCACGACGCTGGAAACCTTTGATGGCAAGGACATCATGGTACCCAACGAGCAGTTTATCAGCGGCAGCTTTACCAACTGGACGCACAAGAATACCAAGCAGCGTTATGCGCTGGAGTTTCAGGTGTCATACCAGACAGACCTGCACTTTCTGTTTGACCTGCTGCGTAAGGTGGTGGCGAGCCACCCACGGGTAATCAGTGGTGATGCGGTACCGATTGAAGAGCGACCGGATGCGGAAATCAGCGGTTTTGGGGATTCCGGGGTGGATATTCTGGTGGAGTTCTGGATGGAAGGCGTCGATGACGGCGAGAACCGCGTCGGTGGCGACCTGCTGCTGATGATCTGGGATGCGTTCAAGGAACACCATATCGAGATTCCGTTCCCGCAGCGTGAGGTCAGGGTATTGAATCCGGAGGGGCCGGCGGTTTCCGGGGAAACCGGGCGGCACTAATTTTTCACAACGAAGAGACAGCAGGCGACGAGATGGCACTGAGCATATTTGATCTGTTCAAAATCGGGGTAGGGCCCTCGTCGTCCCACACGGTGGGCCCCATGGTTGCGGCCAATCGCTTCGTCGCCGAGCTTGTCGAGCGTGACCTGCTGGCGAAAGTGGCGGGCGTCAGGGTGAGCCTGTTCGGCTCCCTGGCCATGACCGGCAAGGGGCATGCGACCGATATCGCGGCCATGCTGGGCCTGTTGGGCGAAAGGCCCGATCAGGTGGATCCTGCCTGTATCGACACACTCATTGCCGATATCCGTGACAGTGGACAGCTGCTTCTGGGCGGCTCGCGTGCCGTGCCGTTTCGCGAGGCCGATCATCTGCGCTTTCATTTTGGCGAATCGCTGCCCAAACATCCCAACGGCATGCGCCTTGAAGTACTGGATGCCGCCGGGCTGATCTTCTACAGCAACGTGTACTACTCGGTGGGGGGCGGCTTCGTGCTTAGTGATGCCGAGGCCAATGACCAGGGCCGTGGTGCCGAGGACGAGTCCATTGAGGTGCCGTATCCCTTCAACAATGCCGCCGAACTGCTGGCCTATGGGGATGAGGCGGGCCTCAGCATTGCCGAGCTGGTGATGGAGAACGAACGCACCCGTCACAGCGATCAGGAAATCAGCCAGCAGCTGCTGAGCATCTGGCAGGTGATGGATGACTGCATCCGGGCAGGCTGCAAGCACACAGGTGAATTGCCGGGCGGGCTGCGCGTCAAGCGCCGTGCCCACGACCTGTGGCAGGAGCTGGTCAACCACCCCGAGCGCAGTATCAAGGATCACCTCACGGTACTGGACTGGGTCAATCTCTATGCCATTGCCGTGAACGAGGAAAATGCTGCCAGCGGGCGTGTCGTGACGGCCCCCACCAACGGCGCCGCCGGTGTAATTCCGGCGGTGCTCGCCTATTACGATCGCTTTGTGCCGGGTAGCAGCCTGGAAGGTATCAAGACCTTCCTGGTGACCGCCGCCGCCATCGGCATGCTGTACAAGAAGAATGCCTCGATCTCGGCCGCCGAAGTGGGCTGTCAGGGTGAAATCGGCGTGGCCTGCTCCATGGCCGCCGGCGCCCTCTGTGCAGTGCTTGGCGGCAGTAATCGCCAGATCGAGAACGCCGCCGAGATCGGTATGGAGCACAACCTGGGTCTGACCTGTGATCCCATTGGCGGTCTGGTGCAGGTGCCGTGCATCGAGCGCAACACCATGGGCGCAGTCAAGGCGATCAATGCGGCGCGGCTGGCGCTGCGCGGCACCGGTGAACACCACGTATCGCTGGACAGTGTGATCGAGACCATGCGCCAGACCGGCCTCGACATGCAGGACAAGTACAAGGAAACCTCCACCGGCGGCCTGGCCGTGAACGTGGTGGCCTGTTAATCAACCTTCAGTCAGCTGGGAATAACAAGACCATGAGTACACAGGATCTCTACGCCAACGCTGAACGTGCAGCGTTTTTCACCCGGGACCTCAGCGCCGCGGACCCTGCGCTGCAGTCAGCCGTGGATGCGGAATTTCGCCGTCAGGACAGCCAGATTGAGCTGATTGCTTCGGAGAACATTGTCTCCAGGGCGGTGATGCAGGCCCAGGGTACGGTACTGACCAACAAGTACGCTGAAGGCTATCCGGGCCGGCGTTACTACGGTGGTTGCGAGTTTGTTGACGAAGCAGAAGCGCTGGCCATCTCCCGTGCCAAAGAGCTGTTTAACTGCGAGTTCGTCAATGTGCAGCCCCATTCCGGGGCCCAGGCCAACGGTGCCGTGATGCTGGCGCTGCTGCAGCCAGGTGATACCGTACTTGGAATGTCGCTGGATGCCGGCGGTCACCTGACCCATGGTGCGCGTCCTGCGCTGTCGGGCAAGTGGTTCAACGCCGTGCAGTACGGTGTATCCCGCGATACTCAGCGCATTGATTACGATGCGGTGGAAGCTCTGGCGGTTGATTGCCAGCCGAAACTGATTATCGCCGGTGGCTCGGCCATTCCCCGTGAAATCGACTTTGCCCGTTTTCGCGCCATTGCCGACAAGGTGGGCGCGCTGCTGATGGTCGACATGGCCCATATCGCAGGCCTGGTGGCCACCGGTGCTCACCCGAGCCCGCTGCCCCACGCCCATGTGGTCACCACCACTACCCACAAGACCCTGCGCGGCCCCCGTGGCGGCATGATCCTGTGTAACGATCTGGATCTTGGCAAGAAGATCAACTCGGCGGTGTTCCCCGGCCTGCAGGGCGGCCCGCTGATGCATGTGATCGCCGCCAAGGCCGTGGCCTTCGGTGAAGCGCTGCAGCCAGGCTTCAAGACGTACATCGATCAGGTGCGCGAAAACGCCCGCACCCTGGCCGCGGTGATGGTGGAGCGCGGCTGTGACATCGTCACCGGCGGTACCGACACCCACCTGATGCTGGTGGATCTGCGCCCCAAGGGCCTGAAG
>JBFGZM010000223.1:0-6362 GCA_041586815.1 Marinobacterium sp.
CGATAACACCGGCTAACTTCTCAAAGAAATCAACCACTTACTTCCGACTTGCTCGCTCTGCTTGAGGGCCGTTAAAGCCGCTCTCCCTAAGCGAGGTGCGCATTCTACAGCGCCCCGGATCAGAGTCAACAGCCTGTTTAAAAATAACGGCATAAAAGTCTAAAAAAGCCGGATTCAGGATGAAAAAACATGGCTTGCAACGAATATAGACTACTATCCAGTCAGCAGTTTACATTGGCCGCCCCGTTAGCTGATCAATAAACAACCAAGACAGACTTTCACATCAATACATAATGGGTAAATCGCAGAGTTCTGATACCTGCAAACAAAAAGGGCGCCCCTGTCGGGCGCCCTTTCTGCTTTAAACCACAGACTATTCTATTAAGTGACTGAAGCAGTCATCGCGAGGCACTTACCGGCCAATACACATCAGACAACGGCATAATGCTGCAGATCAACCAGCTCAACCCGGGCTGCACTGACCGGCCCTTCAAAGAAATAGGAAGCAACACGAACAAAGCGCTCCGGGCCATCAGTGACAAGAAAAGACACATGCCCGGAAGTCTCGTCACTGCGCATCAGATCGCTTTCAAGCAGTTGCTGGCGCACCACACGCGTTGTCGTCACGGCGGAATCTACCAGGCTCACGTCCGGTCCCACCACCTTGGCTATTGCTCCCTTCAGTGCCGGGAAATGTGTACATCCCAATACCAGTGTGTCGATACCGGAATCACCCTCAGCCTCATCCAGGAGAGGCGCCAGGCAACGCGCAACGATCTGCTCGACCAGCTCACCGTCGTGCCAGCCTTCCTCGGCAAGAGACACAAACAACGAACAACCCTGCGCCCGAATACGCACATCAGGCCGCAACGCCATAATGGCCTTTTGGTAGGCCTGATTGTTTACCGTGCTCTCGGTTGCGATGACACCTATCTGACCGTTTCGGGTTTGCGCGCAACAAGCCTCGGCACCAGGCTCTACCACACCTACCACGGGCACATCCGGAAAACGCAACCGCAGCGGCTCAACCGCCACCGCCGATACCGTGTTACAGGCAATCACCAGCAGCTTCACCTTGCGTTCAACCAGCAACCGGGCGGCCTGCTCAGCGTAGCGCGTCACGGACAGCGAGCTCTTGGTACCGTAAGGCACCCGCGCAGTATCGCCAAGGTAAATCAGGTTTTCACCGGGCAGCTGGCGGCGCAACTCATTCAGCACCGTCAGACCGCCAACACCCGAGTCAAACACGCCAATAGGCAGACGCCGACGCTCTTCGTGCTCACTCATTTTTTCTTGCGGGACTTGCGCTTGCTCTCTTTCTTCAAGTCCTGCACATGCAACTTGAAGCGCTGCTTTTTGGCCAGCTGGCGCGGAGTCAGCTGATTCTGGCGACCTTCGAACGGGTTGTCACCGACGCGGAATTCAAACCGTACCGGCGTACCCTTGATACCCAGGACCTGGCGAAACTTGTTCTGCAGATAACGCTTGTAGGATGCCGGCAGGCTATCGAGCTGATTGCCATGCACCACGATGATCGGCGGATTCGATCCCCCCTGGTGTGCATAGCGCATCTTGATGCGGCGCCCGTTGACCATCGGCGGCTGATGCTCGGCCACGACATCCTCCAGCAGGCGCGTCAGGCGATTGGTCGGCCACTTGGCCATCGCACTAGCGTAAGCCTCGTCAACCGAGCGA
This sequence comes from Marinobacterium sp., assembly GCA_041586815.1. Lineage (GTDB taxonomy): Bacteria > Pseudomonadota > Gammaproteobacteria > Pseudomonadales > Balneatricaceae > Marinobacterium_A. The sequence goes on from JBFGZM010000223.1 coordinate 1,696, forward strand.
TACATTTCACCCACGCCACTGCCGTGCAGTGCCGAGATAAAGTGAAAACGGGCAAAGTCGACAAACTCAAGCCGGCGCTGAATCTGCTCCTTGACCTTGAGCTTCTGCTCTTCGGTCATCCCATCCCATTTGTTGAGGGCAACCACCAGTGAGCGACCGGCATCCAGCACAAAACCCAGCATGTGCAGATCCTGATCGGTGACCCCCTGGCGGGCATCGATCACACAGACCACAACATTGGCATCTTCAATCGCCTGCAGCGTTTTGATGATCGAGAACTTTTCCACCGCCTCGGTGATGTTCTTGCGCCGACGCACACCGGCGGTATCGATCAGGGTGTAAGGCTCGCCATCGCGCTCATAGGGAATATAGATACTGTCGCGGGTCGTACCGGCCTGGTCAAAGACCACAACACGGTCTTCACCCAGCATGCGGTTGACCAGCGTCGACTTGCCGACGTTGGGTCGACCCACCACGGCGATCTTGGTGCTGAACTTGAATTCTTCCGGCAGTTCGTCAGCGATCTGCTCCGGCAGCTCACTCAGAACTTCTTCAAGCAGCAAAGTAACACCACGGTTCTGCGATGCTGCAATCGGCAGCGGCTGACCCAGGCCCAAACCAAAGAAATCGGAAATAGCGACATCGGGGTCCAGACCGTCGGTCTTGTTGACCACCAGGTAGCAGCTTTTTTCACTGCGGCGCAGGTGATCAGCAATCATTTCATCCGCAGGATTCAGCCCTGCACGACCGTCGACCAGGAAAAGCACGATGTCAGCTTCGTCGATCGCCAGCAAGGACTGCTTCGCCATCAGGGAATCGATACCCTCTTCATCACCACTGATCCCCCCGGTATCGACAACGATGAAGTCCGTTTCGCCGACCCGGCCTTCACCGTACTTGCGGTCACGGGTCAGCCCCGACAGATCGGCCACCAATGCGTCCCGCGAGCGTGTCAGTCGATTGAAAAGTGTTGATTTGCCGACATTGGGTCGGCCCACGAGCGCTATAACCGGTACCATTTTCTATTTACCACAACAAAAACGGCGGCTATTCGCAAACGCAAATAGCCGCCTGTGAAAATCACTCATGCTCAGTTGAGACGCAATGCCAGCAAACGACCGTCATTACCCAACACATAGAGCACATCATTAATCGCGAGCATGTCACCTACCACGCCTTCGGAATCCGCACGGTAACGGGCGACGAAATGGCCATCTACCTGGGACATGAAGTGCAGATAACCTTCAATGTCACCCACCACCAGATGATTTCCAACTACCGCCGGTGCGGAGACGGCGCGGTTTTCCAGCGCCGGCTGCGACCAGACACTGGCACTACTGCCTGCATCATAGGCCTGTACATGATCATTTTCCTCGACCACATACACATTGCCAAAACCCGCGGCCGGTGTACGGTAGCTCGAGCTGTCCCGCGCCCACTGAATCTGAGCATCAAAGGGGTTGATCGCCACCAGGCGGCCCTGATAGCTGGACACATACAGCATCTGATTCGCCAACAGAGGACGGCCATCCACATCGACCATGCGTTCCAGTTCGGAACGTCCGCGCGGTTCGGCGATACGCTGTTCCCACAACATATTGCCGTTGCTGTTGGTCAGCGCCGCCAGTTTGCCACTGGCAAAGCCGGCGAAGGTTACATCTGCAGCCACGATGGGGGCGGCGGTACCACGCAAGCTGAGACTCGGCACCTGACTGTCAAAGGTCCAGCGGTGCTCACCCGAGTTGGTATCCAGTGCGGTTACCTTGCCGTTCACCAACTGCACCACCACCAGATCACGGTTAAGCTGCGCCGGCGCCACGGCTTCGGAGGATACCTGTCGACGCCACAATTCCTGCCCGCTGCTGCTATCCAGCGCAATGACCAGGCCCGACTCGGTCACCACCACGACAGACGCAGGCCCCACCCCGGTACCTGCACCCAGCGCCATTTCAAGCTCAACTTCCCAGACAGTCTTGCCCGTCGCCAGGTCAAAGGCCTTTACCGTGCCCAGGGCATCATTGGCATAGATGCGTACACCGTCTGAAGCGGGTGAGAACTGGTGGTATTTCTTGCCAAGACCATCGCCGACACGGGCGCTCCAGAGCACATCAACTGAACGTTCGGATTCAAAATCGACCAGCTCGTTGGGCTCAACCTCATCACTTGAGCCCCAAAGACTGCAGCCACTGACAGAAACAACCAGTGCACCCGCTGCCAGAACACGGAACAGCTTGTTCATTTACCCTTCCTCAGCCGTGAGATTTTCAAGCTTCATGGTCAGCAATGGACGTACGCCAGCACTTTCTGCCGCCTGAGCGGCCAGACGATAGGCATCACGCGCTTCGGTCGCATTACCCGCGGACAACAGCAGATCGCCTCGCAGCTCCTGGTAGCTGGCTTCAAAGCTGCCCGGCTCCAGCGCATCCAGCAATCCGAGCGCTTCGGAGGCCTGCCCCTGCTCACCCAGAATCTGCGCCTTGCGCAGGGTTGCAACGATACGCTGCGCATCAGCAGGCTCATGACTCAGTACCCATTCCAGCTCGGCCAGGGCCTCATCCAGCTCACCCTGCTCTACTGCCACCCGAGCCATCAGCAGGGCGCCCAGCGCCGCATAAGCGCTATCTTCATAATCGGATTTCAGATTGGTCGCCAGGTGTTCGGCCGTGGCGACTTGCGCCTCGCTCGACTCTGCATCCAGGGTCAAAGCCACCGCCTGCACCAGGTTCTGATACAACATCGAGGCATTCGCGGCTTCCGTTGCCTGACGGTCCTGCCAGGTTCTCCAGCCAAACACCAGCGCCAGCGCCACAGCCAGCGTCAACAGCAGTGTCTTGCCGTTTTCCTGCCACCAACGCTTAATCGCTTCTACCTGTTCCTCTTCTGTGCGCATTTCAGCCACGTACGACTCCCTATACCCTGTCGATCAGACGTTGATAATTTTTGCCAGCTCAGCCGCGAGCTGCGACCAGGCTACTTGAGTTTGCTCCGCATCGCTGCGCAGTGGCTTAAGTGTCGCCACGCCGCGCGTCACTTCCTCATCACCCAGAATCAGGGCGACGCAGGCGCCGCTGCGATCGGCTTTCTTCATCTGACTCTTGAAGCTGCCACCGCCACAATGCAGCTGAATCCTGAAATCAGTCTCGTTGCGCAAGCGCTCCGCCAGCAACAATGCCTGATTCGCGGCATTGTCACCCATGGACGCGATATACAGATCGACCGTCTGCCGCGCCGCCGCCGGCACCACATCGAGGGTTTCGAGCAGCAGTACCAGACGCTCGATACCCATGGCAAAGCCTACCGCTGGCGTCGCCTTGCCGCCAAGCTGCTCAACCAGACCATCATAGCGACCACCGGCACAGACCGTACCCTGGGCACCCAGCTTGTCGGTGACCCACTCGAAGACGGTTTTGCAATAATAATCCAGACCACGCACCAGACGCGGATTGACCTCGTAGGCGACGCCTGCCTGGTCAAGCAGCGACTTCAGGGCATCGAAGTGCTCGAGGGACTCTGCATCGAGATAATCATGAAAGTTCGGTGCATCATTCAAAACGGCCTGGGTCGATACATCCTTGCTATCGAGAATGCGCATCGGATTGGTTTCAAGCCGACGCAGACTGTCCTCATCCAGCTGATCCTTGCAACCCAGCAGGTACTGCACCAGGTCCTGCTTGTAGCGCACACGAGCTTCGGCACTGCCAATGGTATTAAGTTGCAGCGTGACCGCATCCAGCAACCCAAGCTGGCGCCACAGGCGGGCCGTCAGCAGGATTAACTCGGCATCAATATCCGGACCCTGCATGCCGAAAGTCTCAACCCCAATCTGGTGAAACTGGCGGTAACGCCCCTTTTGTGGACGTTCATGCCGAAACATCGGGCCCTTGTACCACAAGCGCTGCACCTGGTTGTACAGCAGACCATTTTCTTCACCGGCACGCACGCAACCAGCCGTACCTTCGGGGCGCAGCGTCAGGCTGTCACCATTGCGATCCTCGAAGGTGTACATTTCTTTTTCTACAATGTCGGTGACTTCACCGATCGAGCGCTTGAACAGGTCAGTCTGTTCCACGATCGGCATGCGTATTTCAGCGTAACCGTAAGCCCCCAACACCGACTGCACATGCTGTTCCAGGTACTGCCATACCGGTGTGGCTTGCGGCAGGATGTCATTCATACCACGAATGGCTTTAATCTTGGCCAAAATAAAACCCTATAAAATCTGAACGGCGACGTATTAATTAAGCGGTAGCGTTAACCGGGCAACATTCTTGTTGCTGAAGGGCGCAAGGTCAACCGCGGTGCCACCAAAACTGATTTCACTCACCGCACTGGCACGCCCCAGCAAAACACTCATCGGACCGGACTGCTCCAGCCTCAGCTCATCACCCGCCTTGCGCATGTTGTTGAACAGCGTCCTGCCTTCGGGCCCCTTGACCGTCACCCAGCAGTCATCCTGAAAACGGACGAACAAGCCAGCGGTGGCGGGCGCTGGAGTTTCTTCCACCTCAAGCTTTGTCACAGTATCTGCACTAGTCTCAAGCTGCCCAGAACCGGATACTGCCGCCGGAACTTCTGGTGCCGTAGCGTTTTCTGTCAGCAAGGCTATCTCGCCTGCGGCACTGCCCGGCAGCGTAATAACTGCCATCGCCGCACTGGCGGAAACGCCA
>JBFGZM010000224.1:0-6301 GCA_041586815.1 Marinobacterium sp.
GGTCGCCTTTTTCATTGCCAGCCGATGATTCAGTTCACCTTGGCATTCAACTCGCCGCGGTCATAACGGGTCGCCATGTCCTCGAGGGAAATCGCGCGCAGCTTGCTGGCGTTGCCGGCGGTGCCGAAGGCTTCGAAGCGGGCTTCGCAGATTTCGCTCATGGCCGTCATGGTGGCCTTGAGGAATTTGCGCGGATCGAACTCGGACGGGTTCTGCGCCAGGAAACGACGTACCGCGCCGGTGGAGGCCAGGCGCAGGTCGGTATCGATATTGACCTTGCGCACGCCGTACTTGATGCCTTCAACGATCTGCTCAACCGGTACACCATAGGTTTCCGGGATCTCGCCACCAAACTCGTTGATCACCGCCAGCCATTCCTGCGGTACGGAGGACGAACCGTGCATGACCAGGTGGGTACCCGGAATGCGCTGGTGAATCGCCTTGATGCGGTCGATCGCCAGGATGTCGCCTGTCGGCGGACGGCTGAACTTGTAGGCGCCGTGGGAGGTGCCGCAGGCAATCGCCAGGGCATCAACGTTGGTCTTGGAGACAAAATCCGCTGCTTCGTCCGGATCGGTCAGCATCTGGTCGTGGGTCAAAACGCCTTCGGCACCGATGCCGTCTTCTTCGCCAGCCTGCCCGGTTTCCAGCGACCCCAGGCAACCGAGTTCACCCTCCACCGAAACGCCACAGGCATGGGCCATTTCAACGGTACGACGGGTCACATCGACATTGTATTCATAGCTCGTCGGCGTTTTGCCGTCTTCACCCAGGGATCCGTCCATCATCACGGATGAAAAGCCCATGGCGATGGAGCGCTGACACACGGCCGGCGAGGTGCCGTGATCCTGGTGCATGCACACCGGAATATGCGGAAACTCCTCGATGGCGGCCAGAATCATGTGACGCAGGAAGTTGGAGCCGGCATATTTGCGGGCACCGGCAGAGGCCTGCACGATCACCGGAGAGTCAGTTTTGGCAGCCGCTTCCATGATGGCGCGCATCTGTTCCAGGTTGTTGACGTTAAAGGCTGGAATGCCGTAGCCGGTTTCGGCGGCATGGTCCAGCAGCTGACGCATGGAGATGAGAGCCATTAGGTCACCCTTCGTTTCAGTTCAGAGGGCTGCCACGCCTGGCAGCAACCCGGATTCAATTCAGTTCCCGGCCTGCACCGGGTAGAAGGCCGATACAGCAGTGTATCAGCCCGGTAGTCATGTGGTTAACTCAGGCGCGGCTGCGTGACTCCAGCATCGCCACCGCCGGCAGCACCTTGCCTTCGACGAACTCGAGGAAAGCGCCGCCACCGGTAGAGATGTAGGAGACCTGATCGGCAATACCGTACTTGTCCACCGCCGCCAGAGTGTCACCACCACCGGCAATGGAGAAGCCCTGGCTCGCCGCGATCGCCAGCGACAATGTTTTGGTGCCCTCGCCAAACTGGTCGAATTCGAACACTCCCACCGGACCGTTCCAGATGATGGTGCCGGCACTTGCCAGCAGATCAGCCAGCGCTGCGGCAGACTGCGGGCCGATGTCCAGAATCATGTCGTCGGCGGCAACGTCGTCCACCAGCTTGACCGTCGCCGTCGCCGTTTCGGCAAACTCGGTCGCCACGACCACATCCACCGGCAGCGGAATGGACACCCGCTCCATCAGCGCCTTGGCTACCGGAATCAGGTCGTGCTCGCACAGCGACTTGCCCACCGGCTTGCCGGCCGCCGCCAGGAAGGTATTGGCGATACCGCCACCGACGATCAGCTGATCGACCTTGTCGGACAGCGAATTCAGTACTTCCAGCTTGGTCGATACCTTGGAGCCACCCACAATGGCTGCCAGCGGACGCGCAGGGCTCAGCAGTGCCTTGCCCAGCGCCTCCAGTTCACCAGCCAGCAGCGGCCCCGCGCAGGCCTCGGCGGCAAAACGGGCAACGCCGTGGGTCGATGCCTGGGCGCGGTGCGCGGTGCCAAAGGCATCCATCACATAGACATCGCACAGAGCCGCCATCTGACGGGACAGGGCTTCGTCATCCTTCTTTTCGCCGGCATTGAAACGGACGTTTTCCAGCAACACCAGCTCGCCGTCGTCGACACTGAAGCCGCCAGCGACCCAGTCCTTGATCAGCGGTACCTTGCGACCAAGCAGCGTGCCCAGGTGCGCTGCCACCGGGGCCAGGGAATACTGTTCGTCGTACTCACCCTCGGTCGGACGACCCAGGTGAGACATGACCATGACCTTGGCACCGGCCTTGAGCGCAAGCTCCAGGGTGGGCAGGGCGGCACGGATACGCGCATCCGAGGTAACCTGGCCGTCCTTGACCGGCACGTTGAGGTCTTCCCTGATCAGGACACGTTTGCCGGCCAGGTCAAGCTCCGTCATTTTCAGTACGCTCATTGAATGTCCTACCTATGCTTGTGAAATTGAAAAACTGTAAACCGTTGCTGGTGCCTAATCCCGGCAATTGAGCCAATGCCGCGCCACATCCAGCATGCGATTGGCAAAACCCCATTCATTGTCGAACCAGCACAGCATCTTCAGCATGGTGCCACCGCTGACCCGGGTCTGAGTGGCGTCAAATACGCCGGAACGCGGATCACGGTTGAAGTCCACCGAGGCGTGAGGCTCGTCGGTATAACCCAGCAAGCCCTTGAGGGCACCATTGGCACTGGCGCGCATCAGGGCGTTGACCGCCTCCACCGAGGTTTCGCGACGCACATTGATGGTCAGATCCATGGCCGATACATTGATGGTCGGCACCCGCAGGTGCAGACACTCAAAGCGCCCTGCCAGATGGGGCAGCAGGCGATCAATACCGCGTCCCAGCCCCGTATCCACCGGGATAATGGACTGCAGCGCACTGCGGGTCAGGCGCAGGTCCGTCTGATGATAGCTGTCGATCACCGGCTGGTCGTTCATGGCCGAGTGAATGGTGGTGGTCACGCCATTCACGATGCCAAACTCACGATCCAGCAGATCCAGCACCGGCACCACACAGTTGGTGGTACAGGAGGCCGCCGATACGATCGTCTGGGACGCCTGCAACAACTGCTGATTCAGTCCATAGACGATGGTGGCATCCACCTCGGCCGTGGCCGGCTGTGAAAACAGCAGGCGGCCCGCGCCCTTGGCCAGGTGCAGCTCGGCATTGTGGCGGTCCTTGAAGGCACCCGAGCACTCCAGCACCAGGTCCACCTTCAGTTCGCGCCAGGGCAGATTGCGCGGGTCCGGCTCGTTCAGCACGCGAATGCGGTCGCCATCGATCAGCAGATCGTCGCCGTCATGGGACACCGGCAGCGGAAAACGCCCGTGGGTCGTGTCGTAGCGCGTCAGGTAGCTGACCGTTTCGATATCCGACAATTCGTTCAGCGCCACCACCTCGAAGTCACGGCGAAAGCCGCACTCATAGATGGCGCGCAGTACACACTGCCCGATACGGCCATAACCGTTGATTGCAACGCGGTATTTCATTGACATGCAACGCCAAAGGCAAGGCCGGCAAAAGCCGGCCCTGTCGCGATTAGAGAACTGATTTTACAGTGTCGACAACGTTTTCGACGGTAAAGCCGAAGTGCTTGAACAGCTCGCCGGCCGGGGCCGATTCACCAAAGCTGCGCATGCCGACGATCGCGCCGTTCAGACCCACATACTTGTACCAGTAGTCTGCCTGCGCCGCTTCCACCGCCACACGTGCGCTGACCTGGGCCGGCAGCACCGACTCGCGGTAAGCGGCGTCCTGGGCTTCAAAGCGATCAGTGGAAGGCATGGACACCACCCGTACCTGCTTGCCTTCAGCGCTTAGAACCTCGGCGGCATCCATCGCCAGACCGATTTCGGAACCAGTGGCAATCAGGATGGCTTCCGGCTGACCGGCACAGTCGCGCAGGATGTAGCCACCCTTGGCGACATTGGCCAGCTGCTCGGCGCTGCGCGCCTGGTGCGGCAGGTTCTGACGCGAGAAAATCAGCGCGCTCGGGCCATCGGTACGCTCCAGCGCACACTTCCAGGCCACCGCGGATTCAACCGCGTCGCACGGGCGCCACAGGCTCATGTTGGGGGTATGGCGCAGGTTGGAGATCTGCTCCACCGGCTGGTGCGTCGGGCCATCTTCACCCAGACCGATGGAGTCGTGGGTATAGACGTGGATCGCACGCTGCTTCATCAGGGCCGCCATGCGCAGTGCATTGCGGGCGTATTCCATGAACACCAGGAAGGTGGCGCCGTAGGGAATAAAGCCGCCGTGCAGCGCCAGGCCGTTCATGATGGCGGACATGCCGAACTCGCGCACACCGTAGAACAGGTAGTTGCCGCTGGCATCCTGGCGGGTCACGCCCTTGGCACCGGACCAGAGGGTCAGGTTGGAACCGGCAAGATCCGCCGAACCGCCGAGCAGTTCCGGCAGCATCGGGCCGAAGGCATTGAGGGCATTCTGGGACGCCTTGCGCGAAGCAATGGTGTCGCCCTTGTCAGCCACTTCCTGAATCCAGGCATCGGCCTTCTCGCCGAAGTCTGCCGGCAATTCGCCGCTGATGCGACGCAGCAGCTGGTCGGCCAGTTCGGGGAATTGGCCGCGGTAAGCCGCGAAACGGGCATTCCAGTCGTTTTCGGCGCGGCTGCCGGACTCGCGGGCATCCCAGTCGTCGTAGATATCCTGCGGCACTTCGAACGGGCCGTGCTCCCAGCCCAGGCGGGCACGGGTCAGGGCGATTTCGTCGTCACCCAGCGGGGCACCGTGGCAGTCTTCCTTGCCTTCCTTGTTCGGAGAGCCAAAACCGATGATGGTCTTGCAGCAGATCAGGGTCGGCTGATCGCTGTTGGCCTGGGCCTGCTCGATGGCGGCACGGATCTGGTCCGCGTCATGGCCATCCACGCCGGCGATAACCTGCCAGCCGTAGGACTCGAAACGCTTTGGCGTGTCATCGGTGAACCAGCCTTCCACTTCACCGTCGATGGAGATGCCGTTGTCATCCCAGAACGCGATCAGCTTGCCAAGACCCAGGGTACCGGCCAGGGCGCAGGACTCATGGGAGATACCTTCCATCATGCAGCCATCGCCCATGAAGGCGTAGGTGTAGTGATCAATGATGTCGTGGCCGTCGCGGTTGAACTGCGCCGCCAGGGTCTTCTCGGCGATGGCGAAGCCCACGGCATTGGAGATGCCCTGACCCAGCGGACCGGTGGTGGTTTCAACACCCGGGCAGTAGCCGTACTCGGGGTGACCGGCGGTCTTGGAATGCAGCTGACGGAAGTTCTTGATGTCCTCGATGCTGACGTCGTAACCGCTCAGGTGCAGCAGCGAATAAACCAGCATGGAACCATGACCGTTGGACAGCACGAAACGGTCGCGGTCGAACCACTGCGGGTTGGTGGGGCTATGTTTCAGAAAATCGTTCCAAAGCACTTCGGCGATATCCGCCATGCCCATGGGCGCTCCGGGATGGCCGGATTTCGCTTTCTGGACGGCGTCCATACTCAGCGCGCGAATGGCGTTGGCAAGTTCTCTGCGAGAGGACATTAAAACAACTCCTGGGATTTTGACCCGAACAAGTAAGAGTGTGATGGGCTGAAATTTTGAAAGGCGTAATTTTCGCTTAGTTGCCGTCCGGCATCAAATGGGAATCGATCTTTTTTGCGCCTGAATGAGGTAATTTCATATGAATTCTGGAAAATTTCATTAAAAACGCCGGCATTCGTCATGCATTTTGCATCCATCGCCGGTAAAATGCGCGCAATCATGAAATTGCCTGGCCGCTCTGGCAAGGTTTCTTATTAGTTACACCCCCTGAAAAGAGGATGCATAGCGCAGATGAGCGAATACGGCTTGTTCACTTCCGAATCCGTGTCTGAAGGCCATCCGGACAAGATTGCGGATCAGATTTCCGACGCAGTACTTGATGCCATCATTGCTGAAGACAAGTACGCCCGTGTGGCCTGCGAAACCATGGTCAAGACCGGTGTTGCCATCGTGTCCGGTGAGATCAGCACCAATGCCTGGATCGATCTGGAAAACCTCGTCCGTGACGTCATCTGCAAGATCGGCTACACCTCCTCCGATGTTGGCTACGACGGTGAAACCTGTGGTGTTCTGAACATCATCGGCAAGCAGTCCATCGATATCGCCCAGGGCGTTGACCGCTCCCGTCCCGAAGACCAGGGCGCCGGCGACCAGGGCCTGATGTTCGGCTACGCCTCCAACGACACCGACGTGCTGATGCCTGCACCGATCACCTATGCTCACCGTCTGGTAGAGCGTCAGGCCGAAGCACGCCGCTCGGGCCTGCTGCCCTGGCTGCGCCCGGATGCCAAA
>JBFGZM010000225.1:0-6248 GCA_041586815.1 Marinobacterium sp.
GGGGTTCGAACCCCTGTTACCGCCGTGAAAGGGCGGTGTCCTGGACCACTAGACGAATGGGACTTGGTGCACCCTCGAACGAGGATTGGAGCGGGAAACGAGACTCGAACTCGCGACCCCGACCTTGGCAAGGTCGTGCTCTACCAACTGAGCTATTCCCGCTGAACGCTTGCGCGCCTGCCGCATCCACACCGCCAAATGCCGGTGTAAAATGGCGTCCCATAGGGGGTTCGAACCCCTGTTACCGCCGTGAAAGGGCGGTGTCCTGGACCACTAGACGAATGGGACGCTGCGGCCTCTTCACCAGAAGAGGCGCGTATTCTAAGCGCAGGATTACGGGCTGTAAAGCCCTCTGGGAAATTAATTAGTCGGCGGCGCCTGGCGAGACTCCGGCTCGCTGCGACAGCCCCTCGTGCCACAGGATCACGCAGTTACGGCCGGCATCCTTGGCCGCGTAAAGTGCATGATCCGCACACTCCAGCAGCTGATTGGCATCCAGCTCATCAACGCCTTCGGTGCTGGCAATGCCGGCACTGAGCGTACAGGAGAAAGTGACGCCTTCATGCTCGAATTCGAGCGCCGCAAATGCTTCACGCAACCAGTTGCACTGGCGCTGCGCCGCCTCCTGCTGACAGTTCGGCAAAACCACGACAAATTCCTCCCCGCCGTAGCGGCCAACCTTGTCCGAACCCCGCAGGCGGGTTTTCAGCAAGTGCGCCAGAGCCCGAATGACGCTATCACCGCGGGCGTGCCCATAGGTATCGTTCACTTGCTTGAAATGATCGATATCCAGCATCACCACACTGAATGCCGTTCGCTCCCGCATGCCGCGCATGCACTCCACAGCAAGAGATTCCTTGATATGAACATGGTTCAGCAGACCGGTCAGACCATCACAGGCTCGCAGGTCCGCAAGCTGGCGCATGCGTTCTGCCCGCGCCCGAACAACCGACACCAGGCGCCTGTCAGAGATGGGTTTGGTAATAAAGTCATCCCCCCCCTGATCCAGGGCGAGCATTTGCCGATCCAGATCGACTTCCGCTGACAGAAACACGATGGGCAGGCCGGTCCATTCTTCGTAAAAGCGCAGCGACGTCGCCAGCTCGATGCCGTCGTAGCCCGGCATATTGATATCGAGCAACAGCAAATCCGGCCGAAACTCCTCCAGCCGACTGATCAGATTGACAGGCTCATGCTCAACCTCGGCCTGCATGCCCGCGCCACGCAACGCATGCTGATAGTGCAGAGACAGCAGCTCGTCATCGTCCACAATCAGTATGCGGTAAGCTTCTTGCACATGACCGCCAACCCGTGCGTCGATCAGTTCAACCAGTTTCATGACATCCAGCGGTCTTACGAAAAAAGCACAGCCGCCCAGCCGTGCCGACTCAAGCCGAGCCTCGAAGTCGTCCTGTCGCGAGATAAATACCACCAGAACACCGGCGGTTGACAGCCGCTCGGACAGGACCGTCGTCAGCATCACTCGCTCACGGTCCACTACCAGGACACCGTTTACGGCACCGGTAAATACCAGCGCCTCTTCTGCCGCTGCCAGCCCGTCCAGCCGCTTGACGTCAAAACCGTACTGGCGCAGCGAACGTAACAGGGGCTCTTCGGGGGCGGCAGCGTCTGTCAGCAACCAGACAATCGGCATGACCCCCTGGGACGGGGCATCGAGCGTATCAACCGATTCAGTCAAATGCTCAGTAGCGCTCAGCCAGTGGGCAGCCAGACTCAGCACGTCCTGCACCAGCGTCCGACGCTCCTCCCCATCCAGCGACAGATCCTTGCAGATGGCAGCCTCCAGCCGACCGGCCTCGCGACCCAGTCCCTCCAAACCAAAAATACCGGCGGATCCGGCGATGCGATGCAGCCCCTGCTTCAGGCCATCAAACCGCTCCCTGTCCAGGCACCCCTGCCCCCAGGCCCGCGCAAGTTCGCCGAGATACGCCACCGTCGCCGGGAGGCGCTCGAGATATTGCTGGCGCTGCAACTTGAGCGTTTCTACCGCACGGTCTTTAGCCGTCATGCAGCCCACTCCAGATCGACTTCAGCTGATCTGCCAGACTCATGGGATCGAACGGCTTGCTCAGGACATCCACCGCACCGAGGGACTTGTAGTGTGCAACCTCAGACGGTTGCACCTTGGCCGTCATGAAGAGGACCGGCGTATCGGCCAGCGCCGGTATCTGCCGCAACCCCGCCAGCGTCATCGGGCCGTCGAGCCCCGGCATCATGACATCGAGCAAAATAAGCTGAGGGGCATATGCCTGCGCCTCGGCCAGCGCCTGGTCGCCTGACGAGCACACCTTCACATTGAGCCCGCCGACCATTTCGAGCGCCACCTGGGCGACAACCCTGATATCCTCGTCATCTTCGACATAGAGCACGCGTTCCAATTCCGTCATTCAGATTCTCCCTGACTGTTTAACCGGGCAAACCTCCTGCGCCGCTGCCTGTTCGGCTACTGTGCACAGCAAGCACTGCCCCTCAATGCGTATCACCGCCCCGCGAAGCCGGGAGCAAAGTCATGCAGCTCGCTGATATTCCTCGCCCCCGCAGACCAGGACCCATGATCATGCATGGCTGCATGGGCCCCGCGACACCGGTGTGGCATTGTGGACCTGGCGCAACAGGCGTTTGACGCGCTGGCCCAGATCCTGCTCAGAGATGCGCGATTTCACCAGCACGCTGTCAACCTCGCCCAGCCAGCTGGCCTGCGCATCGTCCACCGCAAGCACCAGCACGTGGGGCGTTTCCTTCAGCGCCTGAATATGGGGCAACAGGGTACGGATGCGTTGATCCGACATCCCGATATCCAGTATCACCAGGTCATAGGCTCTGTGTTCCAGTCGCGCTCGCGCATCTTCGATACTGTAGGCCTGGTCGATATCCAGAGCCAGGCGCTCCGAAAGACGCTGCAGCGTCTCATCCTCAACGTCTCGGACATGAAGTACGTGACCGCGGCCACCAGACTCGAATAACGCGTCCACCTGACTGTCCCGGCGCTCGACAGAGGACGGATCCTTCGGGTGCTGGTGCACATTGACCTGCGCAACACCGTCGTGGCTGACCTGCGGAAACTCCGCATGGAATACACTGCCCGCTCCGGGTTCGGACTCAAAGCCAACGCGCCCTCCCATGCGTTCCGCCAACTCCTTGCAGATCGCCAGACCAAGTCCCGTGCCCGCCGTTTTCTTGGTATCAGAGCCGTCTGCCTGGGCAAACTTGTCAAACACATAGGGCCGAAATTCGGTGCCAATGCCGATCCCCCGATCCTCGACTGACACCCGAACCCAGGCCCCCAATACATCCACATGCACCCGAACTGCGGATTCAGCCGGGGAAAACTTGATGGCATTGGACAGAAAATTTGCCAGTATCTGTTGCACACGCTGCTCATCCACGAGGATAAGTGGCGAACCCTCAGGCTGGCGACCCGGCATCAGCGATACGCCGTAGGTGCTGGCATAGCCCGCAATACCTTCCAGCGCCTTGCTGACCAGAGCGCCAAAGTCCTGAGTGCGCAGATCAAACTGCATTTTACCGGCGGTTATTTTTTCAATATCCAGCAAATCGTTGATCAGATGGATCAGCCGTTCACTGTTCTTGTGCGCAATGTCCAGCAGCGGTACGGCCTTTTGCGGCAACTCACCCAGCACCCCCTCACAGATCAAGCTCAGCGAACCCGAAATGGACGTCAGAGGGGTGCGCAGCTCATGACTCACCGTCGATATAAACTCGTTCTTCATTGCCTCAATACGCTTGCGCTCGCTGATATCGGCACCGATACAGACATAGCCACCAATACGCCCCCGCTCGTCCCGGACCGACGTGATGGAAACCTGAGCCGCAAACCGCGAACCGTCCCGACGCACATAGGTCCATTCACGCTCATCAGCCGAACCGTTTCGCGAACGCCCGACCAGCACCTCAACATCAGACTCGCTGCCAGACTCCAGCCCCTGGGCCACCGCACTGGCTGCCAGCTCATCGGCATCATGCAAGAAACCCAGCCGCTTGAGGTTCACAACGTCCTGCGCCGAGTATCCGAGCATACGCTGCGCCCCGCGATTAAAAGAGCGAATCACGCCATCGAGATCGCAGAACATGATACTGAAGTTGGCGCTGTCCAGGATCGCGGTGCGGTGGGCGATTTCGCGCTGGAGCACTTCCTGGGTCCTATAACGGCTGATTTCATTGCCAACCCAGCGGCTAAACAGCTGAATCAGATTGAAGTCTATCTTGCCAAACGCTTGCGTCCGCGCCTCGGGGCCGGAGAAATTCAGCGTGCCATAGCGCAAGCCATCCACCAGCAGAGGAGCCCCGATATAGGCTTCCAGGCCGAACTTCTGATAACAGGGATGATCCCTGATTTCACTCTCACCGACCCAGTGAAAACCTACCGGCGCATTGGCCTGCAAGCAGTGCACACAGTAGGTATCCCCCAGCGCAAAACGGGCACCGGGCTCGGGAGCATCTTCAGGCCCGCTGATGAACTCAACCCGATAGTCATCGGCTTCGATACAGCTGACAATTGCCAGCGGCAGTTCGAACACCTCCTTGCCCAGTACTAGCAACTGCTCGACCTTGCGACCGAAAGACCGGGCCGAGGTTGTGATCGCATGCAGCCGTTCCAGTGCAATGGAATATTTTTTCTGTTTCTGCTCGGCGTCATGACGCAGGCTGATATCCCGCAGCAGCAGCACAAACTGCCGTTCACTGCGACGGCTTACCGCAGCAATGCCCAGATCCAGCGCAAAAGAAGTCGCATCACTGCGTCGACCCCGCAGTACAACCTCGCATCCCTCGACACGCCGCATGAATCCCTCCATGTCAGCCAGGCAACCCGGAGGCTGTTGAACCTCCCCGGTGGGCACAAGCAGAGTTTCCATGCTGCGGCCCAGGAGGTCGGCACGGGAGTACCCGAACATCTGTGTTACCGCCGGGTTCAGGTCAAGAATGACTCCCTGCGCGTCCAGTGTCATGATGCCATCCACCACGTGATCCATCACCGCTCGACTGTAGGAGTCGGCCTCACTCAGACGTAGCATCAGCGTTTCATATTCAGCCTGCACCAGTTCGCGCTCGACACAGTCGGCCAGATCCCGCAACGACGCCAGCTGTGCCTGATCCAGCCGGCGGGGCTTGTCATCGATAATGCACAGGGTGCCTACCCGCAATCCCTCGGGCGTGCGCAGTGGCGCCCCTGTATACATGCGAATACCGGGGGCAAGCTCTACCAGCGGATTGTCGGAGAAGCGGACATCGGCATGCGTATCAGGTACGTGAAAGATGTCATCCTGCAGGATGGTATGACCACAAAAGGATATGCTGCGCGGCGTCTCGCAGGCATCCAGCCCCTGACGGGACTTGAACCACTGACGGTCGGAATCCACCAGACTGACCAGCGCGATCGGCACCTGGAACAGGTTTTTTGCCAGACGTGTCAGGCGGTCAAACCGCTCCTCCGCGACGGTATCCAGAATATTCAGGCGCTCCAAAGCCGCCAGCCGATCCATTTCATTACCGGGCATTTCAGGTATCTGCATCAGCTGGAGCCCTCGCCCATGGGGGTTTCGGTCTCGCATTCGATCGCGACCGATTTTGCACGCCGAACGCGAGTCTGCTCCAGCAGAGTACCCAGCTGTTTCAGCAGGTCCTGTTGCGACACCCGGGACTTGAGCAGCACCGCATCGACTTGCTGCGCCTCGGTATAGCTGACCTCGGTCGCAGACAACAGCATGATCTGCGGACGCAGAGCCAGCTCCTTCAGTTCTGGCAGCAGTGACCAGCCAGACCCGTCGGGCAGCCCGAGATCGAGAATCACCAGGTCGTATGATTCACGGGCCAGCTTGCACCTGGCGCTGGCGAGGGTGCCGGCCCGGTCAAGCACGGCGAGATCGCTCGCCATGACATTGATTACCTCACACAGGTCGGTGTCATCCTCAACATGCAGAATGCGAGGCACAGACGCCGGCAGCCCTTTGGGCAGCATGTGCCTGATACTCGCCAGCAGGCGCGTTTCATCAACGGGTTTGGCCATCCAGTCGACGACAGGAAAAGTGCCGCCTATCTCCAGCCTGCCCTCTTCAGCAATGACCGAGACCACCAGAATGGGCAGGGGCTCGCGCCCCTCATCCTGCTCCCACTCGCGCACACTGCGAATAATCTGGCTACCGGCAATATCGGGCAGGATAAGGTCCAGAGTCATGGCGTCGTAGTGGACAGCACGCAGTTGCGCCAAC
>JBFGZM010000226.1:0-6238 GCA_041586815.1 Marinobacterium sp.
GAAGCCGACGCATGCCCAAACCCACCAAGTCAAACCGGTCCGTGCGCGCAACGGAAACGGCCAGCGGCGAGCTGCGCATCATTGCCGGCACCTGGCGTGGACGCAAACTCAGGTTTCCCGCCCTGACCGGACTGCGCCCGACCCCCAACCGGGTCCGCGAGACGCTGTTTAACTGGGTGCAGGCTTCAGTTCCGGGCGCACGCTGCCTGGACCTGTTTGCCGGCAGTGGTGCCCTGGGGCTTGAGGCGCTCTCACGTGGCGCAGGCTCGGTGACATTCATCGACAACGCGACCCAGGCTGTGCGCCAGCTGCGTGAAAACCTGCAATTGCTCAAGGCAGACAATGCCGATGTCCAGACGGCAGCCGCAATGGACTGGCTGCAGCGCCATGGTCCAGCCACGCAAGCAGGTACAGATCCCGGCTACGACCTGGTCTTTCTGGATCCGCCGTTTCACTGCGATCTGCTGCCCCGGGCCTGCGAACTGCTGGAGTCCCGCAGCCTGCTCGCCAGCCAGGCACTGATTTATATCGAGTCGGAGTCCGAGCTGGGCGCCCCTGGAGTGCCGGCGAACTGGCGCCAGCTGCGCAGCAAAACCGCAGGCCAGGTCACCTACAGCCTTTATGTGCGAGAGCTGTAAATCCCGGTACGCCGTTTAAAGCCCCCGCAGGCAGCTGCGCACCAGCAGCGGCCCTTGCTCGCGCAGGGAAAACAGCTGCGGTGCCAGCAGCAGCGATTGCACAATACCGAGCAACAAGCAGATGATGGATTTGGCCATGGGCTCGAGCTGGGATTTTTTCAGCCCCACCAGCTGCTGCTTGCGTGCCTGTTTGAGAAAATAGTGGACATGGCTCACCCCCTGACTCAGGGCATGCTGACGTTGCTCCGCCAATGCAGCCACCCCGGCGCAACTGTCATTTCCGGCATAAAACAGCCGGTAGATTCGCCGTGACTGCGCATCCTCGGTAATATCCTTCATCAACCCCAGCAGATAAGCTTCCAGTGCATCAAGTGCCTGTTGCCGCGCCGCCTGCAGTTGTTCCAGGTAGTGACGGTCAAAGGGCAGCGCGACCCGCTCGAACAGGGCCGCGAGCAGGGCGTCGCGGTTCTTGAAGTGCCAGTAGAGGGCACCGTGGGTTACGCCGGCGTGATTCGCCACATCCTTGAGCGTCGCCGTTGCGGCGCCACGCTCACTGAACACCTCCAGCGCTGCCATCAGCAACGCCTGTCGGGTTTGTTCCGCTTCCTGTGGAGTACGCCTAGCCATTTGCATTCCTGACTCTTTATACCTGAAGGCCCGTCACAGACCTTACATTCTAATATCAATGTATAAAATGCAGATGACAGTTGGATGACAGCAGAGAGAAAGGACGACAGAGCCCAAAATACCGGGCTCTGTCGTATAGCGGGGGAATGCCCCGACGTTTAACGCGCCGTGGCGTCGTCAACGTAATACTTGAGCTGCATGGACGCCAAGCTCCCCACGCTCAGCTGCCCGGAGCGGAATGTCGCATCGAATGCATCCCCGGGCTGCACCGTGCCAGGCACCTGCGCGATGAAGCGCTGCACCGTGCCGGCCTGATCCTTGATCAGCACACCCATAACCAGATTATCCAGCGCAGTCGGGCCGCTGTATCGCCAGCGCACCTGCCAGCGGTGCTGGTCGAGGACCGTTTCACCCAGAGGCTGCATCTGCTGCATCAGTGCGGTGAGAGCAGCTTGCTGCTGCGCCTGACGGGACTCCTCCTGTTTCACACCCTGATGCTGCACGTAGGTGCCCAGGGTTGTGCCCAGCAGGGCCGCCACACCGCCCCCCTGACCCGCCGCCATCGCATTGCTGCGCTTCTGCCAGAGCACATTGTTCTCCAGCAATATCGCCGCATCGGGATTCTCCTGCCCCTTGCGGTAATAGCCCTCCACCAGACGGGCCGTGGCCGCCGTGTCTTCGGCACGCACCCGGTTTACCGGATGAGTATGGAAGAACAGGCCGCCGGCATTGCCCTCATCACGGTACTGCCGCGCCCAGATGCGACTCGCAGCATGGGGATCAAAGCCTGCCAGGGCGGCGTAAAGCACCGCGATGCGGTCGGCTTCACGTTCATTTTCATGGGTGAAGGCCGCCTGGTAACCATTGCGTGCTGCGGAATTCGAACCCGTCAAGGTCGCCAGCGTCTGGAACCCCTGAGTCTCGAATGCATGGTTGGCGACCGTGTGCGCCACCTCATGCGCGAGCACCGCCGCCACTTCATCGTCATCCTGCAACTGCTGCATCAATCCCAGGTGCACCACTATATAGGTGCCACCGGTTGTGAAAGCGTTGAAATCAGGCCGATCGATCAGTACCGCCTGCCAGCGTTCGGACTTTAGGTGACTGACCCGCTGAACGCGGTCAAACAGGCGTGTCAGGCGGGCGAACTGGGCCTCATCCAGCTGCGCATTGATCTTTGTCTCTGCGCGCAACAGTTGCTCAACGGCGGCATTGCCCTGGCGAATCTGCCCGCTGCGCCCGGCCAGAGACAGGCTGCGCTCGCCGGTAACCCGGTCCTCCTCACTGACAGCACCCACCACATTGTAAATACCCGCGTCGACCGCCTGCAGGGACATACAGCCCGACATCAGCAGCAGTGATACCGGAAGTATCATCCGGATTCCGGCCAGCATTATTCTGCGATTCATCTGAACCACTTTGATATACCTTCATAGAATATAAAAATAGTTTTTAATATCCCTGGCGCATAAGTACATTCCATTAATGTATTTGTACGCTCCTGCCAATTCGGCTAACATGCCGCATTCGCGATATACTCCCGGCAGCAGCATAACCGTCAGCGAGAGCTATATGAATACGGCTGTCTATCCCGGCACCTTTGATCCGATTACCAACGGTCACACCGACCTCGTACAGCGGGCCGCGCGCATCTTTGACCGGGTCGTGGTATCTGTGGCGGCGAGCCCGAAAAAGGCCCCCATGTTACCGCTGGAACAGCGGGTCGAACTGGCAAGGGAAGTACTGCAGCACTTGCCCAATGTTGAAGTCATTGGATTCAATTGCCTGCTGGCTGATCTGGTAGAGCAACAAAGCGCCAACATTATACTACGAGGACTGCGGGCCGTATCGGACTTCGAATATGAATTCCAGCTGGCCAACATGAATCGCAAGCTTGCACCGCAAGCTGAAAGCATGTTTCTGACCCCGGCGGAACATCTTTCCTACATATCATCCACCCTGATTCGGGAGATTGCGAGTCTGGGCGGGGATGTGAGTAAATTTGTGCATCCTGCTGTCTCAAAAGCCATGCAGGAAAGCCTGGGACAATAACGTTTATTATTTTACGCAGTGAGTGAGGTAGCCGACCATGGCATTGATGATCACCGACGAATGCATCAACTGTGATGTATGCGAGCCAGAATGCCCGAACGAGGCGATCACTCCGGGTGATGAAATTTATGAAATCGACCCGGGCAAGTGCACCGAGTGTGTCGGCCACTACGACACGCCGCAGTGTGTTGAAGTCTGCCCGGTCGACTGCATTCCCAAGGACCCGGATCATGTGGAAACGCAGGATCAGCTGATGATCAAGTACAGCGTCCTGACCGGACAGTAAGGGTCTGGCAAAAAAATCCGGAATCCACCCAGTGGATTCCGGATTTTTTTTGCCTGTCATTCAGCAAACACCTCACAGGGCATGTCATGCCCCGCCTCAGAGGCGTATTTCCAGGCTGTTCAGGCCAAACTCCTGATCCATGCGCTGGCCAATCACGTTGTCGCCGCACAGATGGTGGGCGTACTGCATGTGCAGGCAGCGCACCTTGTCCCACTGCGAAATACCACCAATGCCATACTGCTCGAACAGATGGGTAAAGCCCAGCTGCTCAATCTGTTCTCGATCCTGCGGATGCATCAGCTGCCAGCGCTGTGCCACGTAGCTGATATGATTCTGCCGAAAGGCTTCGCGCAGCACTGCATCCTGCTGTATCTCCTGTTCGATCTGCTTTACCCAGCCCGAGGTTTCAATCTCGGCGATAGCGCGGTACAGATCCTTCGAGCACAGCCAGAACAGGGTCGGAAAGGGCCGGTTATCCACCAGCGAGCGGATCTGCAGCACGGTGGGTATACCATTCGCAGTCTGGTGGGCTATGCCCACAAGGCCGCGCGGTTTGCGCCCAAGCTGGCGCGCGATCATGTCCAGCTGTGCCTGTGTCAGTTTCAGTGTCGTTGTCATTCCAGTAACCCGGCTAAGGTGTGCAAATTGTAAACATGTCATCAGCCGCTGACGGCCGCCCCGCGCAGGTCCAGCGGGGCCTGCGTCATCCCAGAAACTCGGCCAGGGTCACGGCTTCCGCGCCGCACAGCGGGATGCGTGCGGGCATGATCAGCGTACAGTTATCAAACGGCGCCATTAACGGCCCCTCATCCTGAGCATACACCTCACCCCGCGCAATGCGTTCAAAACCCCGATAGGGACGAGTGAAACGAAACTGCTCGGTACGCGCCTCAATAACATCACGTATGCGGTAATGCCCGGCACTGTGGTCGGGCTCATAGCCCCAGGGCGGTATCAGGGAATCCTGCTCCAGCAGGCCGGCACGATACAGCACTCGGCGCGTAATCGCATGCGCCTGCTGGGCACTTTCGAGCGCAAAGTGACCACCGCACTCGGCCACCAGGCCATGGCAACCCTTGCGACCCTGTTGCATGGCGTACGAGATCAGCATGCCGGGATGGTAGCCGCCGAGCTTGTAGAGCAGCTGCGGGAACGGAAAACCCAGGCTTGCCACCAGGGCGCTGCAATCGGGCAACTCGGGGTAGATCAGCATCGGCGCTACCGGATTGCTGGTGGAATGCAGATCCAGCACCAGGTCGGTCTCCAGCAACAGCGGCCGCAAACGGGCGGCTCGATGGCTTTCTTCGCTGTCGGGATGCCTGAGACGCGGTGTCAGCCAGACCCGGTTGCCGTCTTCATCGACACAGCGGCTGGCGTAGGGGCGCTGCGGATCAAACCGCTGATAGGCCGCCACGTTATTGAAAATCAGTGTCAGACTGCCACGCAGCGGCCTGATGTCCTGCTCCAGCAACTCACAGAGGGCGTGAGCGCCACAGAATTCATTGCCGTGGGTCAGAGCGATGATTGCCACATCGGGGCCACTGTGGCCGGACTCGAAACGGTGGCAGTAATCGACACCGGTGTTGCCGTGGCGATAAGCCCCGAGATCCAGCGGCAGCAAATCCAGCGTGGGCTGCTCGAGCCCGGGGTCGGCAACGGACAGGAAAGGTGGTTGGTTCATAGTCACTCGCAGCTGTGCTCTGCTGCTCAGTTTAGCATGGCAGCCCCGCGGATCCCGCCAGCACCGCCGTGCAAGGGCCCTCAGACATGGCCGTACTCTTCACCCTGGCCCAGCCAGCGCCGGATCACCGCGCTGCCAAGCCCGGCATCCTGCTGGATCTGCAGCGCCACCTCGCGCACTCCCGGCAACAGGTCGGCATCACGGCTCAGATCGGCGATTCGAAACTGCATCATGCCGGTCTGCCGGGTCCCCAGCACTTCGCCGGGGCCGCGCAGTTCGAGATCCTTTTCGGCAATACGGAAGCCATCGGTGGTTTCGCGCATGACGCCAAGCCGCTCGCGGCCCTGTCTTGACAGCGGTGCCTGGTACATCAGCACGCAGAAACTTGCCTGGCTGCCACGCCCGACCCGCCCGCGCAGCTGGTGCAGTTGCGCCAGTCCCAGCCGTTCCGGGTTTTCGATGATCATCAGACTGGCATTGGGCACATCGACGCCCACCTCGATCACCGTGGTGGCCACCAGCAGATCCAGTTCGGCAGCCTTGAACTGCGCCATGACAGCGGCTTTTTCCGTCGCCTTCATACGCCCGTGCACCAGGCCGATACGCAAGTCCGGTAGCGCCTCGCGCAGGCTCTCACAGGTAACTTCCGCAGCCTGACACTGCAGCGCCTCGGACTCATCGATCAGGGTGCAAACCCAGTACGCCTGACGCCCCTCGGCACAGGCCAGGCTGACGCGCTGCACCACTTCCTGGCGTCGGCTGTCGGCAATCACCACCGTATTCACCGGTGTGCGCCCGGGCGGCAACTCGTCAATGATGGAACAGTCCAGATCCGCGTAGGCGCTCATGGTCAGGGTCCGGGGAATTGGTGTCGCCGTCATGATCAGCTGGTGCGGCGCGCGCTCGCCATTGCGGCCCTTTTCACGCAGACTCAGCCGCTGATGCACGCCAAAA
>JBFGZM010000227.1:0-6226 GCA_041586815.1 Marinobacterium sp.
CTAGCTCCTAGCTCCTTGCCCATTTGCGACCTGTCTGTTTGCCGCAAAAGTCTGCTTCTGTGCGACAGCGACACAGGCCGGTGTCGTAATTGAATATCATCAGGACGCCACTGAACACTTCCGCTTTAGGGTTGAGGGATACTATCGGTTCCATGACGTGTTGTTCTGTGGGGGAGCTGCCTGTCCTGTTATCAACATTCACTGCCGTGGCGGTGGATCTGTTGACCTGAATCCTGGTGCGCGCTGCGTGCCATTAAAACCTTTTGATCCAATTCCCGGCTGAATGTCCTGGCGAGGAGATTTTTAGATGTTTAATAACAACGACCTGATTCAGAATTTCGATGCAGACCTGTGGGCGGCCATGACTGCCGAGGTACAGCGTCAGGAAGATCACATCGAACTGATCGCGTCCGAAAACTACACCAGCCCGCTGGTGATGCAGGCGCAGGGCTCGCAGCTGACCAACAAGTATGCCGAAGGCTATCCGGGCAAGCGCTACTACGGTGGCTGTGAATACGTCGACGTGGTTGAGCAGCTGGCTATCGACCGTGCCAAGGAGCTGTTCGGGGCTGATTACGCCAACGTGCAGCCGCATTCCGGTTCCCAGGCCAACGCCGCGGTTTACATGGCGCTGTGCGCACCGGGTGATACCGTTCTGGGCATGAGCCTGGCGCACGGTGGTCACCTGACCCACGGTTCCCACGTCAACTTCTCCGGCAAGATCTACAACGCTGTGCAGTATGGCCTGACCGAAAACGGCGAGATCGACTACGACCAGGTGGCAAGCCTGGCCCGCGAGCACAAGCCGAAGATGATCGTGGCGGGTTTCTCTGCCTACTCTCAGGTTGTGGACTGGGCGCGTTTCCGCGAAATTGCCGACGAAGTCGGTGCTTTCCTGTTCGTCGACATGGCCCACGTGGCCGGTCTGATTGCTGCGGGTCAGTACCCCAACCCGGTGCCTTTTGCCGATGTCGTGACCACCACGACTCACAAAACCCTGCGCGGCCCCCGTGGCGGCCTGATTCTGGCCAAGGCCAATGCGGATATCGAGAAAAAGCTGAACTCCGCTGTCTTCCCGGGCGGCCAGGGCGGCCCGCTGATGCACGTTATCGCAGCCAAGGCGGTTGCGTTCAAGGAAGCGCTGCAGCCTGAATTCAAGGAATACCAGGCGCAGGTGGTGAAGAACGCCAAGGTGCTGGCCAGGGTGTTTATCGATCGCGGCTACGATGTCGTTTCCGGCGGCACCGAGAACCACCTGTTCCTGCTGAGCCTGATCAAGCAGGGCCTGACCGGCAAGGACGCGGACGCCGCCCTGGGTCGTGCCTCCATCACTGTCAACAAGAATGCCGTGCCCAACGATCCGCAGTCGCCCTTCGTGACCTCGGGCCTGCGTATCGGCTCGCCGGTTATCACTACCCGCGGCTTCAAGGAAGCGCAGTGCGAAGCCCTGGCCGGCTGGATTGCCGACATCCTGGATGCCATGCAGGCCGGTGATGCCGACGCTGCCATCGCTGCTGTAAAAGACAAGGTCCACGCCCTGTGTGCGGACTACCCGGCGTACCGCTAAGCCAGACTCGTCGCGGGCACCTGCGGGTGCCCGGCTATAGCGTGATACATGCATGATTTTTCCCGGTTTAGCGGGAGTTGAGGGGAGCTGGCACTATGCAGCATTATTCCGGTTTCGGGCTGTTGAAACATGCCCTGAATTACCACGAAAACTGGCAGCGCGTCTGGCGCAATCCTACGCCGAAGAAAAAGTACGATGTCATCATCGTCGGCGGCGGCGGTCACGGTCTGGCCACGGCCTATTATCTGGCCAAGGAACACGGTATCACCAATGTCGCGGTGATCGAGAAGGGTTACCTGGGCGGCGGCAACACGGCCCGTAACACCACTATCGTGCGTTCCAACTACCTTTGGGACGAAGCGGCTCACCTGTACGAGCACGCCATGAAACTGTGGGAAGGCCTGTCTCAGGACCTGAACTACAACGTCATGTTCTCCCAGCGCGGCGTACTGAACCTGGGGCACACACTGCAGGACATGCGTGACATCGAGCGCCGTGTCAACGCCAACCGCCTGAACGGTATCGATGGTGAAGTGCTGGACGCCAAGGCCGTGCAGGAAATCGTGCCAATCATGGATTGCTCCGCCAATACCCGTTACCCGGTGATGGGCGCCTCCTGGCAGCCACGCGCCGGTGTGGCCCGCCATGACGCCGTGGCCTGGGGTTTTGCCCGTGCCGCCGATGCCCTGGGAGTCGACCTGATTCAGCAGACCGAAGTGATCGACATGGTCATCGAAGATGGTGCCATTACCGGCGTCAAGACCAACCGTCACGGCGTGATCAGCGGTGATCGCGTGGGTTGTGTTGTGGCTGGCAACTCCAGCGTGCTGGCCAACATGGCCGGTTTCAGCCTGCCGCTGGAAAGTCACCCGCTGCAGGCACTGGTATCCGAGCCGATCAAGCCGATTCTCGATACTGTGGTCATGTCCAACCATGTACATGGCTATGTCAGCCAGTCCGACAAGGGCGACCTGGTTATCGGTGCGGGTATCGACGGTTACAATGGCTACGGCCAGCGTGGCTCCTACCCGACCATCGAGCACACCGTAGCGGCCATTATCGAACTGTTCCCGATGTTCAGCCGCGTGCGCATGAACCGTCAGTGGGGCGGCATTGTGGATACCTGCCCGGATGCGTGCCCGATCATTTCCGATACGCCGGTTGAAAACCTGTTCTTCAACTGCGGTTGGGGTACCGGCGGCTTCAAGGCCACACCGGGTTCGGGCAATGTCTTTGCGGCGACCCTGGCCAAGGGCGAAGCCCATGCGCTGGCCAAGCCGTTCTCCATGTTCCGTTTCCACAACGGCTCGCTGATTGACGAACACGGCGCTGCCGGCGTCGCACACTAACGGGAGTTTGCACCATGTTCTATATCTACTGCCCGCACTGTGGCGAACACCGCGAAGAAGAAGAGTTTCATGCCAAGGGCGAGGCGCACCTGGCCCGTCCGCTCGATCCGGACAACTGCAGCGACCGGGAGTGGGGCGAGTACCTGTACATGCGAAAGAACCCTCGCGGTCTGCACCATGAACTCTGGATCCATGCCGCTGGCTGTCGCAAGTTCTTCAACATGACGCGCGACACCGTGAGTTACGAAATCAAAGAAGTTTACAAAGTCGGGGAGCGGCCTTCCGTGGTCGCCGCCAGCTAAGGAGCGGACATTATGAGCCAGAAAAATCGTCTCGCCTCCGGTGGACGCGTCGATCGTACCCAGGCGCTGAGCTTCAGCTACAACGGGCGCCAATACCCCGGCTTTGCCGGTGATACCGTCGCGTCGGCCCTGCTGGCCAACGGCGTGGATATTGTCGGACGCAGCTTCAAGTACAGCCGTCCGCGCGGTATTATCGCCGCCGGTGCCGAAGAGCCCAATGCG
Organism: Marinobacterium sp.; assembly: GCA_041586815.1. Taxonomy (GTDB): domain Bacteria; phylum Pseudomonadota; class Gammaproteobacteria; order Pseudomonadales; family Balneatricaceae; genus Marinobacterium_A. The sequence continues at coordinate 3,441 of JBFGZM010000227.1, forward strand.
GTGCTGCAGGTCGGTGCGACCGAAGCGACCCAGGTGCCCAACGTGCGTGCAACCCAGCAGAGCCTGTTCAACGGCCTGGTATGCAGCGCCACCAATGGCTGGCCCAATGCCGACCTCGACCTGATGAGCTACGTCGGCAAGGTCGGCGGACGCATGATGCCGCCGGGGTTCTACTACAAGACTTTCATGTACCCGCAGTCCCTGTGGGAAACCTACGAGAAGTTTATCCGCAAGGCCGCGGGCCTTGGCCGTTCGTCCACCGAGCGCGACCCGGATATCTACGACAAGGTGAATCATCACTGCGATCTGATGATCGTCGGTGCCGGTCCTGCTGGTCTGGCCGCCGCGCTGGTTGCTGCCCGCAGCGGTGCCCGCGTGATTCTGGCCGACGAGCAGAGCGAGTTTGGCGGCAGCCTGCTGGATACCCGTGAAACCCTCAATGGCCGCCCGGCGGCGGAATGGGTTGCCACCGTGGTTGAAGAGCTGAAGCAGCATCCCGAGGTGCTGCTGCTGCCCCGTTCCACCGTGAACGGTTACCACGACCATAACTTCCTCACCATCCATGAACGTTGCACCGATCACCTGGGTGACAGTGCACCGGCAGGCCAGGTACGTCAGCGCATGCACCGCGTGCGTGCCAACCAGGTTGTGCTGGCCACAGGCGCCCACGAGCGTCCGCTGGTATTCGGCAACAACGACGTGCCGGGCTGCATGCAGGCCGCCGCCGTGTCCACCTACATCAACCGTTACGCGGTGGTGCCGGGTAACGAGCTGGTGCTCATGACCACCAACGACCATGCCTACCAGGCGGCGCTGGACTGGGCAGATGCCGGTCGCAAGGTGGTGGCGATTGTCGATACGCGCCAGAACCCCAAGGGCGACCGCATTGAAGCGGCCAAATCCCGTGGCATCAAGATCATCGCCGGTCATGGCGTGATCGAAGTACAGGGCAGCAAGCGAGTCAGTGGCGTCTCCATCGCCCCGCTGAATGCGGCCGGCGATGCGCTGACAGGATCGGCTGAACGCCTGAGCTGCGACACCGTCGCCAGTTCCGGTGGCTGGAGTCCGGTCATTCACCTGTCCTGCCATACCGGCAGCCGCCCCGAATGGCGTGATGATGTCATTGGCTTTGTGCCTGGCAAGACTGTGCAGAAGCAGCACTGCGCCGGTGGTATCAATGGTACCTACAGCCTCAAGGCGGTGCTGGAAGAAGGCGCCCGGGCCGGCGCGGCCGCCTGCGAAGCCGCGGGCTTTGGCGATGCGGCCAAGGGCATTGCCCTGCCGCTGGCCGAAGAAGTGCGCGAAGGCAAGTCCATGGCGCTGTTCCATATCCCGCACACCAAGCCGACCTCGCGGGCGCCGAAGCAGTTCGTGGATTACCAGAATGACGTGACTGCGGCCGGTATCGAGCTGGCGACGCGTGAGGGCTTTGAGTCCATCGAGCACGTCAAGCGCTACACCGCCATGGGCTTTGGTACCGATCAGGGCAAGCTGGGTAACATCAACGGCATGGCGGTTGCCGCCAAGTCGCTGAACCAGACCATTCCCCAGACCGGCACCACGATCTTCCGTCCCAACTACACTCCGGTGACCTTCGGTGCGGTGGCCGGTCGCGACTGTGGTGCGCTGTTCGACGTCAATCGCTTCAGCGCCATGCACAAGTGGCATGTTGCCAACGGTGCCCTGTTCGAGGATGTGGGTCAGTGGAAACGCCCCTGGTACTTCCCCCAGGGCGGCGAATCCATGCAGCAGGCACTGGATCGCGAGTGCAAGGCGACCCGCGAAAGCGTGGGTATCCTCGATGCCTCGACGCTGGGCAAGATCGACATCCAGGGCAAGGATGCGCGTGAGTTCCTCGCCCGTGTCTACACCAATGCCTGGGCCAAGCTCGCGGTGGGCAAGTGCCGCTATGGCCTGATGTGCGGTGAAGACGGCATGGTGTTCGATGACGGTGTCACCTCCTGCCTGGCGGAGAACCACTTCCTGATGACCACCACCTCTGGCGGCGCGGCGCGCGTACTGGAATGGCTGGAACTCTACCATCAGACCGAGTGGCCGGAGCTGGAAGTCTACTTCAGCAGCGTGACCGATCACTGGGCGACCATGACGATTTCCGGTCCCAATGCACGCAAGCTGCTGGGCGAGCTGACCGATCTTGACCTGGACCGTGATACCTTCAAGTTCATGGACTGGCGTCAGGGCAATGTGGCCGGTGTGCCTGCGCGAGTGTTCCGCATCTCCTTCACCGGTGAGCTGTCCTACGAAATCAACGTTCAGGCCAACTACGGTCTGCACGTTTGGGAAAAACTGTTCGAGCACGGCGCCAAGTACAACCTGACGCCCTACGGCACCGAAACCATGCACGTTTTGCGTGCAGAAAAAGGCTTCATCATTGCCGGTCAGGATACCGACGGTTCCGTGACCCCGATCGACCTGGGCATGAGCTGGTGTGTCTCCAACGCCAAGCCGTTCAGCTATATCGGCAAGCGTGGCATGGCGCGCGAGGATTGCGTGCGTGCCGATCGCAAGCAGCTGGTGGGCCTGAAAACCCGTGATCCCAAGGTGGTCATTCCCGAAGGCGCCCAGGCGGTCAATGACCCCAAGCAGCCGATCCCGATGACCATGCTGGGTCATGTGACCTCGAGCTACTACAGTGCCAACCTCGGTCATTCCGTGGCCATGGGCTTTGTCCGCAACGGTCACAACCGCATGGGCGAAACCGTTTTCTATCCGCTGGCCGATGGCCGCGTGATTGAAGCCGAAATCTGCAACCCGGTGTTCCTGGA
>JBFGZM010000228.1:0-6223 GCA_041586815.1 Marinobacterium sp.
CCGGACAATCGCGAGTGCGGCCTGCACCCGGCAACACCGCTGAAGTTCAAGTAAGGCTCGGACGTTACCAGGAAGCGCCGCTGCGGGTTTGCCGTAGCGGCGTTTTTGTTTGGCATTGCTGTGCAGGAGCGGGGCGGCCACTTCGTTGTGCTGCAATATGGTGCGGCGTATTGCCCGGTATGGGTGCGACTGTGTCATTTTGGTGCGAGTCCGTGCCGGTCAGGTGCACACTTGTTGGGCTGTGGTGTTGGCATTAATCTTGCGGTCTTGGCATGGCTTGTCAGCGCCTGACCTGAGCGCGCAGCGAATTGCGATACACTACAGATAATAGACAGACAGGCAGCAGGAGTTCGGATCGTGGAGTACCTTCCTCTTTTTTTCCGCCTTAAGGATCAGCCAGTATTGCTGGTGGGCGGCGGCCAGGTTGCGTTGCGCAAGGCCAGACTGCTGTTGCGGGCCGGAGCCCGGCTGACGGTGGTGGCTCGGGATATCTGTGCAGAGCTGACCGAGATGCTAGATGTTCACGGTGGGCAGCAGGTGGTTGGCGAATATCACGCAGCCCTGCTGGATGGCTGCGTGCTGGTGGTGGCGGCGACCGACGATGAAGTCCTGCATGAAGGGATCCATTATGATGCCGTGCAACGTCGGCTTCCGATTAACGTCGTGGACTCCCCGGCGCTTTGCACCTTTGTTTTCCCGGCTATTGTTGATCGTTCCCCGATTGTTATCGGCATCTCCTCGGGTGGGGCTTCACCGGTGCTGGCGCGCATGCTGCGGGCCCGGCTCGAGACCCTGATTCCCAATGGCTATAGCCAGCTGGGCGCCCTTGCGGGGCGCTTTCGAGACCAGGTCAAGGCACGTTTTAGTGGCGTCAGTCCGCGCCGCAAGTTCTGGGAGTCGGTGTTGCAGGGACAGGTGGCCGAACAGGCCTTTGCCGGGCGTATGGGCGCGGCGGAAAAGCTGCTGCAATCCAAGCTGGACGAAGGCGATCCAGAGCATCAGGTGGGCGAGGTTTATCTGGTGGGTGCGGGTCCCGGTGACCCGGAGCTTCTCACCTTCAAGGCGTTGCGCCTAATGCAGCAGTCCGATGTGGTGCTCTACGATGCCCTGGTATCGAAGGAGGTGCTGGATCTGTGCCGACGGGATGCGGATATGGTCTATGTTGGCAAGCAACGCGACAACCATGCTGTACCCCAGGACGGCATCAATGAACTGCTGGTGCAGTATGCCCTTCAGGGCAAGCGTGTCTGTCGCCTTAAAGGCGGTGATCCCTTCATATTCGGTCGCGGAGCCGAAGAGTTGCAGTCACTCAAGCCCCACGGTATTCCTTTTCAGGTGGTACCGGGGATTACCGCCGCCAGTGCCTGTGCCACCTATGCCGGCATACCGTTAACGCACCGCGAACATGCACAGTCGGTGAAGTTTGTTACCGGTCAGCTGAAGAATCGCACTACGGATCTGAATTTCGCCGAGCTGGTGCACCCAAATCAGACCATAGTCTTCTATATGGGGCTGCACACCCTGCCCGAGCTCAGCGCCAAGCTGGTGGCCCATGGCAAGCCGGGCAGTACGCCGGCAGCCATCGTGTCCAGGGGTACCTCGGCGCAGCAGCAGGTACTGACCGGCACGCTGAACACGATTGCAGACCTGCAGCGCAAGGCGCAGCTGCCAGCACCGGCGCTGGTGATTGTGGGTGAGGTGGTGAGCATGCACGAGAGCCTGTCGTGGTTTGGCGACGACCTGGTAGGAGGCCGAAATCATACTCTGATGAAAGTGCACCATGGCGTAACCGACGACGGGCAGGGCTGAGACGGCCGCATGGCTTGAACCCGAAGCTGTGCTGTTGTGATCAGTCGGTATCCGCGGCCTCGGTCTCGCCGAGCCTGACGCTGCGAACACTCTGCAGCGCCAGGCGCCCACTTACATAGAAAACCATCAGGCTGGCAAGCCCAAGCTGTACACTTGCCAGTCCGTCAATCTGCCCGGTCACATCGGCCGGGGCACCAAGTGTTTGCAGCGCATCGGTGAGCAGGAGCATGGCCAGCGCACTGACGACTACCGGGAAGGCGAAGGTGGCATGGGAGGCACTGAATGGCAGTCGCAGCAGCTGAAAAAAAGCCATGTAGATAATCAGTGTCATCAGCTGGGCGACGGTGCCGAGGACGGCAATCAGCAGGATTGAAGGCTCGTCGATGACGCTGATGTAGCCCGCCAGGCAGAGGTTGGCGGGGGCCGCCAGTATGGCGAGAACGGGCCGTGCTGCCCGTGGCAGGCGTTTTGCGAAGATCAGTCGGTAGAGCATCAGGGGCAGCAGCAAACAATAGCTGATCAGGCCAAACCACATCAGATTGCGTGCAAGCTCAGTCGCTTCGAGCGGACAGGTCAGGGCGGCGCTGACGATGCCAACCGGGGGGACGAACCAGCTGGGCGCCATATGGTGAAGCTCGAACTTGCGGATTCGGTGCAGGACAAACAGCAGCAGAAAGGTCAGGTGCAAAGCCACGGCCAGCAGCCAGATGAAGCTGGCAGACTCAGGTGCAAGGGGGTGTATCGCATCGCTAATGACCATCGTCGCCATGCTGAAGGTCGGTACTACGCCACCGACAACCGGATGGGCCAGATCGCGCCACAATAGCAACGGATTGAAGACAAACTTGCACAGAACCGCCAGCAGCAGACTGCTTGCCAGGATGGCACCGGCAAGCTGTGCGAGCCCCTGGTGCGGGCTATGGAGCTCCCAGCAGGCACCCAAGGCTGCAATGCCCAGTGCAAGTCCGGCCAGTGGTGTCGGTATCTGACGAATGGCAAGTCTGAACGCATGAAACATCGACCTGGCCTCACGAGCGATGATGAAAATTTTAAACATGTTAATAAACTACAACTTTAAATGATATCTAAAGATTTTTACCGGTCGTTAAGTAAAATCCGGTGTTTGGGTGGATACTGCAAAGCTGCTGCAGTACATCCGGTTCGACCGGGTTTTGCCGCCCGCCGAGCCTGGCGTATCACCCGCAGATGTATCAGAGTGCTCTGTCGGGGTGGTTTTTGTGGTTTCGTCATCCCGGGGAGCGGGCGCATCGGGGAGCAAGGCAGGCTCTGAGCCTTGTCTCACGCGGCCCAGGGAATAGCCGCGTTACTGTCACTGAACCCATTGGACAGCGGATTTTTGGAGCCTGAACGCAGGATTGTAAAAAAGGTGTAGAATGCCCTCGTCAAGGACTACTTAGCAACGAATGCCCATGAAATTCAGACCGGATGATATTTGTACCAGCCGTAAGGCGGCTGAAATGCTGGGTGTGTCTGCCCGCACTGTTCAGCTGTGGGCAGACGCAGAGATTATTGAAAGCTGGAAGACCGCTGGCGGACATCGTCGCTTCAGCCTCCAGCAGGTGGAAAAGCTGGTGCGCGAGCTGCAGGATGACAAGGGCCCGGTTTTGTCCGGTGCGGCCCCTGACGTGTCGCTCAAAGCGCCGGTGCGCGTGTTGGTGATCGATGACGAAAAAGTTCTGCTGCGGCTCTACGAACTGACACTGAAAAGCTGGCAGTTACCGCTGGAGCTGCACCTGTCGGACAACGGTTACACGGGGCTGCTGAGTGTGGGTCAGGTGGAACCGCAGTTGCTCGTTCTTGACCTGAACCTTCCGAATATCGATGGATTCAGTATCATTGCCGCGCTCAAGCACAGCGGATTGCTCGAGCGCATGGAACTGCTTGTTATTTCAGCGCTTGAGCCCGACGAAGTGCTGGCGCGCATGCCGGTCGGGGTTGAGTGCCAGGTACTTTCCAAGCCCATCCCGTTTGATGAAATCAGACGGCGTATCGAGCAGATTCTGACGCTTCAACACAGCCCCTGAGTTGCTGCTGACAGGTTTGCCAGCAGGCGTGCGCTGTTGGGCAATAAATTCGGAAAATATGGTAACATTGGAATATTCTGATTTTACCGGATTTTTGCGTCATGCGATTGCAGTTCTTTCAGCGTCTGCTTGATCAGCTTCACAGCAGGGTTGTCATCATGAATCAGGCCGGCACCCTATTGCTGGTGAGCGAGTTGGCCGAGCGCCAGCTTGCTCTGGCAGCGGGTCTGCAGGTCGATGTTTTGCACCGTGAGGGTGATCGTATTTTGCTGCGCGAGCCGGTCACCCAGCAGCTGCATTCTGCGCTTGGCATACGCTGGCTCAAACTTGAATTCCTGCTTTTCCAGAACCCGCCCGAGGAGACCGCGGTGGCAACGCAGCGTGGTGGCTCCAGGGAGGGGCTTGTCGAGTTTTGCTCCAGTCAGGAATTACAGTCACGCCTGGAGCCGCAGCAGCGGCAGCACCTGCAACGTTTGCTGGAAAGCGCGGTCGAACCGCCGTTGTCGGGCCCGGTGATTGCGGCCGATCTTCAAGGCTCAATGGTGGATCCGCTTGGCCTGGTCGAGCAGGCGTTCGGCCCGGTGCTTGCCGGTGTTGACGAGTTTTATTTGCAGACCCCTGCCGCCTTGGGGGCCATCTGTGGTGATACAGATCTGCTGGCATCGGCCCTGCGCTCTCTGGTGGAGGCGCTGGTGGCTCGACATCACAGCAGCCGTCTGCTGGTGCGCCTGCATCAGATCGAGTCCGAGCTGCTGATTACCGTGCAGGATATTGGTGAGTTGCAGTTACCGCGCATGACCCGACTGGGGAGCGATGCTGTCTGGAGCGAGCCCGTGATGCACAGCCCCGAAGCCTGCGCCGTGATCGAACGTCATGGCGGCCAGCTGCGCATGCGCGGAGACATGGCCCAGGGGCGTGTTACCTTCAGTTTTCCAATCGCCGTGAAGAATGTTTTTAACTGACAGGCCTGCGCAGCCAGGTCCCTGTCATGTTACTGGCTGGCATCTGTAACGCTGTTTTTTTCCTGTCGGTAAAGCAGTATCCCTGCAATGGCGACTGCGATGCTCACGATGACGACGATCAGTGTTGCCAGGGCATTTATCTGCGGGCTGACGCCAAGGCGCACACTGGAATACACCACCATGGGAAGGGTTGTGGCGCCGGGGCCGGATACGAAGCTCGCAATCACCAGGTCGTCCATCGACAGTGTAAAGGCCAGTAACCAGCCGGCCACCAGTGCCGGTGCGATAATCGGCAGGGTGATGGCAAAAAACACCTTCAGCGGTCGTGCGCCCAGATCCAGAGCCGCTTCCTCCAGCGACATGTCCATATGCGCCAGGCGGCTGCGTACCACCACCGTGACATAAGCCATCGAAAAAGTGATATGGGCCAGGGTAATGGTGCTCTGGCCGCGGCCGGCGGGCCAGCCAATCAGTGCTTCCATCGATACAAACAGCAGCAGCAGCGACAGCCCGATGATAACATCGGGCAGCACCATGGGGGCTGTGACCATCACTTCCAGGCTGGCGCGTCCACGAAAACGGCGGTAACGCACCAGCGCCAGGGCCGCCAGGGTACCCAGTACCACGGCGGCGCTGGCGTTGATGGCGGCGATCTTGATACTGAGCCAGGCGGCGCCGAGAATCTGCTCGTTGTGCAGCAGTTCGCCGTACCATTTGGTACTGAATCCTCCCCAGACGGTGACCAGGCGGCTTTCATTAAACGAATACACCATCAGGCTGAGGATCGGCCCGTAGAGGAAGGCGTAGCCGAACAGCAATACCGTCATCAGCAAGGGCGCACGGCGGAACATTACTGAACCCCCTGATTGCGCTGTTCATAGTGGCGCAGCAGCATGAACGGAATGATCAGTACCACCAGCAGCACAGCGGCCAGGGCCGAGGCGACCGGCCAGTCCTTGTTGCTGAAAAACTCGGTCCACATCAGTTTGCCCAGCATCAGGGTGTCGGGGCCTCCGAGCAGGTCGGGAATGACGAATTCACCCATCACCGGAATAAACACCAGCATGGCACCGGCCAGCACCCCGGGCATCGACAGCGGCAGGGTGATGCGCAGGAACTGCTTCCAGGGGCGGCAGCCAAGATCCGCTGCGGCTTCGAGCAGTGTCAGATCCAGCCGGATCAGAGTGGCATAGAGCGGCAGCACCATGAAGGGCAGGTAGCTGTACACAATGCCGATATATATGGCCACCGGGGTATGCAGGATTTCCAGCGGACTGTCGATCAGGCCGAGCCCTATGAGCAGCTGATTGATCAGGCCATTGTTCTTCAGAATGCCGATCCAGGCGTAGACCCGTATCAGGAATGAGGTCCAGAAGGGCAGGATGATCAGCATCATCAGCGGCAGGC
>JBFGZM010000229.1:0-6213 GCA_041586815.1 Marinobacterium sp.
ACCATAGCGCTCGGCGAAGGTCTGGTACTGGATCGCCAGCTCGCAGCCATGGACGGCCGCGTCAGCGGCCTGCTAAAACTGCAGTTGCCCGAATATCACGCCAGCTGGATCTGGCAGCGGCTGGAGTCTTTTAGCACCCAGGGGCTGCATGTAATCACGCGCCAGGTGATAGAAGACACTGAGCCCGGAGGGCAGCAGCTGTCCCTGGCCGTGCGCGGCCAGTTTCGCCTGGGGCTGGATCATGAAATCCGCCAGATTCTGGAAAGCCATGGCGCCCTGATAGAGCAATACAACCAGCACTGCGTCGGCGCGCCCTTGCTGGGGGAGCAGGGTTTTCATGCCCGTATCCGCGCCCGGCTGACGCGAAAGTTGTCGAAAGAAAACCTGACCCGCGCCCTTAACCGTCTGGCCCACGGACTGGAATTCGACCTCAACACCGAAGACCTGCACCGCGCCTGACACCAGGCCCTGGCGCAATCAGATACGCCTGGGCGGCTGGTACAGCTGACTCTGTTGCAAGCCCTGGCGCAGGTGTTCCAGCAGACGGGCGGCGGCGGCAGAGAGATTGGCGCTATCATAATTGAAACCGATGGTGACATCCCCCAGCGACGGCAGATGGCCCAGCGTCTTGTCAGCCCGAAGTGCGCCCGGCACCGTATTGCTGGCCAAAGCGCTGACTCCCAGCCCCGCCTCAATGGCCGACTGGATGCCCAGCAGACTCGAGGTGCAGTACAGAATTCGCCAGGCAATGCCGGCCTTGTTCAGCGCCTCGGTGACATGGTGCCGATAAACACAGCCCTTGGGGTAGAGTACCAGCGGCACCGGTTCCCCCGGGTCGAGGTTAAAGGCCGGGCCACTGACCCAGGACAGCGGCTCGACGATAGCATCACCGGCAGGAATCTGTGACGAGGGGTGTTCATCCATGCTCATGACCAGATCATAGGCGCCGCGCAAATAATCCCGACGCAGATTCAGGCTCAGGTCACTGCTGACATCCAGCATCACGTTCGGATAGGCACGGGAGAATTTCGACAGTGTCATCGGCAGAAAAGACACTTCAAAATCATTGGGGATCCCCAGGCGTACCGAGCCGCTCACCGCCGGCGTCATCAGTCGCGAAACGGCGGTATCGTTCAGGTCCAGAATCTTGCGGGCATAGCCATAAAGCATCTGCCCCTCTTCGGTCAGGCGCAATCCCTGGGCACGGTTGAACAGCTGCACCGCCACCAGCTCCTCGAGCCGCTTGACCTGCAAACTGACCGCCGGCTGCGAGCGTCCCAGCACCTCTCCGGCCTGGGTAAAGCCCCCCAGGTCATTGATCGTGACGAAGGTGCGCAACAAATCCATTGGCAGGTTTTTCATACGGGACCCCGGTCAGTTCGCCTGGACGCTGCCAAAACGGCACGCGGGCGAGGCGAAATCATAACGCCTACAAATAAATAAGAAAATATTATTTACCCTGAATATAGCAGCACCGGCGCCTTCCCACTTCAGTGAACTCTGGCGATGTGGACCAGGCATTGGTTTCAGCCGCAAAGCCCTTTATTCTGACCCCGGGGCTGCCACTCGCGGCAGCTCTCCTGTCAGCGCCCCGCATGCACGGGGCTACACGCGGTGAATCTGTACATGACATTGACCCTTTTTCTGCTGGCCACTCTCCTGATCACCGCACTCACACTGCTGCCCCTGTGGAACCATGAAGCCTGGTGGGTTCGCGGGCTGGACTTCCCCCGCGTGCAACTGATCTGCCTGACCCTGGCCACAGTACTCCTTGCCGCCTGGCTGCTGGACCTGTCCCGCCCAGAGAGCCTGGCGCTCATCGCCATTAACCTCGCCTGCCTGGCGTACCACGGCTGGTGGATCTTCCCCTACACCGGACTGCATGCTGTGGAGGTAAAATCTGCACCGGCGGGAACAGAACGGCACCCCGTTACAATTCTCACGTCCAACGTGCTGGCCAGCAATCGCCATGCCGATTGCCTGATCGACCTCGTCCACCAGCACAAGCCCGACATTCTGGTGACACTGGAATCCGATGCCTGGTGGCAACAGCAGCTGGACACACTCGGCGCAGACTACCCCCACAGCATCAAATGCCCGCTGGATAATCTCTATGGCATGCATGTCTACTCACGCCTGCCACTGCAGGAAAGCACCATCGAATACCTGGTTGAGCCCGACGTGCCCTCGATGCACGCCCAGATTCTGCTACCCAATGGCGCCAGGATTCGAGCACACTTCCTGCACCCGGCACCACCGAGCCCAACAGAGAATGAAGCCTCCGCCGAGCGAGATGCCGAACTGCTGGCCGTGGCCAAAAGTGTTGCAGACAGCACCTTGCCGGTGGTGGTCACCGGCGATCTGAACGATGTCGCCTGGTCTTCCACCACAAGGCTGTTTCGCAAGATCAGCGGCCTGCGCGACCCGCGTATCGGGCGGGGCATGTTCAATACCTTCCATGCCGAGCACTGGTTTGTTCGCTGGCCACTGGATCATATTTTTCACAGCCATCATTTTCGGGTTATCCAGCTGCAACGCCTGCGCCTCAAGGGCTCCGATCACTTCGCGTTGCTCAGTTGTCTCGATTTCAGGCACGGTGAGGATAACGGTGAGCGCAGGCTGCACCCCGCGCCCGAAGACAGGGCGCGAGCGAAGCGAAAAATGCAGAACCAGGACGTGGCAAAAAGCGATGTCCCCGTTCCGGCAAAATAGCGTTCGACAGCCAGTACCGGGCAGCGCGTCGGTGCAGCTTGAATTCCAACGCCATTTCAGCAGGCTGGCCCAGCGGGTTGCAGCGCACTGACCGGGCAGCCGGATTTGCCGCTGCAACGCTGCCAAAGGCAAATCAGCCAGGCCCCGGCCTGCTGACACTCCGAACAGACGCAGGCACTGGCCCTGGGCTCAGCCCAGGGCGGCGCTGAAATGATCCAGCAACAACCGCACCTTGGGTGAGAGGTGACGGTTATGGGGATACACCGCCCAGATGCCTTCTTCCGCTTCCTGAAAAGGCTCCAGCAGTGCGATCAGCTCACCCGAATCCAGCGCACGGCGCACGTAGTAATCGGGTAACTGCACAATACCGATGCCTTTCACGGCGGCATCCAGCAGCCCCCAGCCACTGTCGCAACGGATGTTGCCCTTGATGCGGATATTGCGCGCCTTGCCCTGCTCCTGAAAACGCCAGTAATCCAGATTACCCTGCAGACAGTTGTGCTGATCGAGCTCTGACAGGGAGTGCGGCACACCGTAGGCTTGCAGGTAACGGGGCGAGGCACAGACATACTGGGTGCGCGATGACAGGCGTCGCGCCATCATGCTCGAGTCCTTGAGGTGCCCAAGTCGCACCGCCAGATCAAAGCCCTCGGCCACCAGATCCAGCGTCTGGTTGGACAGCTTCAGCTGCACGTCCAGCTCCGGATACTGCAGGATGAAGTCATTGACCAGGGGCGCAATCGTCTTCTCGCCGTAGGTCACCGGCGCGGTCAGGCGCAGACTGCCCCGTGGCGACTGCTGCAGATTGCTGACAGTACGCTCCGCCTCTTCCAGCCCATCCAGCACCTGTCTGCAATGCTGATAGTAGGTTTGCCCGATTTCGGTCACCGCCACTCGGCGGGTTGTACGGTAAAACAGCCTGGCCGACAGCCGGTGTTCCAGTGCACTGACCTGGCGGCTGACCTGGGCGGTCGAGATACCCAGCCTTTTTGCAGCAACGGTAAAGCTTTCCGTTTCGGCCACCGCCACGAACTCGCTCACCCCCTCCCACACATACATGCGCATCCCCTCTTGCACCCGGTACTCGAACGGCACCGGCTTGCATCAAAGCCGACATAAAACCGGGCCATTATTACACAGGAGAAAAAGTAATTTACGGACTGGAACGATTATCACCGCATAAAAACTCAATATACTGCTGCCATCAATACGGCAGAACCTTCTGCCTTCGCCACACAACCGGAGCCGTGCATGACTCAGACAATCAAATCCAAAGCCGCCATTGCCTGGGGCCCGAAACAGCCGCTGACCATTGAAGAAGTGGACGTAATGCCGCCGCAGGCCGGCGAAGTGCGCATCCGCGTGGTGGCCAGCGGCGTCTGCCATACCGACGCCTTTACGCTGTCTGGTGAAGATCCCGAAGGCATCTTCCCGGCCATTCTCGGCCACGAAGGCGGCGGCATCGTGGAATCGATCGGCGAAGGCGTTACCAGCGTTCAGGTGGGGGATCACGTGATTCCGCTCTACACGCCCGAATGTGGCGAGTGCAAGTTCTGCACATCCGGCAAAACCAACCTGTGCCAGAAGATTCGCACAACCCAGGGCAAGGGCCTGATGCCGGACGGCACTACCCGCTTTCACAAGGATGGCCAGCCGATCTTCCATTACATGGGCTGCTCCACCTTTTGCGAATACACCGTGCTGCCGGAAATCTCCCTGGCCAAGGTCAGCAAGGATGCGCCGCTGGAAGAAGTCTGCCTGCTAGGCTGTGGCGTCACCACCGGCATGGGTGCCGTGATGAACACCGCCAAGGTAGAAGAAGGCGCCACCGTAGCCATCTTCGGCATGGGCGGTATCGGCCTCTCGGCCATCATTGGCGCCACCATGGCCAAGGCCAGCCGCATCATCGCCATCGACATCAATGAAAGCAAGTTCGAACTGGCCCGCAAGCTCGGCGCCACCGACTGTATCAATCCCAAGGATTACGACAAGCCCATTCAGGACGTCATTGTCGAGCTGACCGACGGCGGTGTCGACTATTCCTTTGAGTGTATCGGCAACGTCAACGTGATGCGTTCCGCCCTGGAATGCTGCCACAAGGGCTGGGGCGAGTCCGTGGTCATCGGCGTGGCCGGCGCCGGCCAGGAAATTTCCACCCGTCCGTTCCAGCTGGTTACCGGCCGGGTCTGGAGAGGTTCCGCCTTTGGTGGCGTCAAGGGCCGCTCCGAGCTGCCAGGCATCGTTGAGCGTTACATGCAGGGCGAGTTTGCACTCAATGACTTCATTACCCACACCATGGGTCTGGAAGACGTCAATGAAGCCTTCGACCTGATGCACGAAGGCAAGAGCATCCGCAGCGTTATCCATTTCGACAAATAATCCCGCCGGGCCGCCTGCCTGGGTGCAGGCGGGATCGTGCCGGGCGTCGTCATCGACATCACCGGGACGACCGAACCGGTCGGCGTCGCGGCGGCTCAGCCGGTGATCGACGAGACGGGACTCGTCGAGACCCATGGCCACGCGGATCCGCGGGTCTGGCTCGTCGAGAACCCGGGCTTCGTCTCCGGCGGCAGCGTGTCGTGGTTCCGGACGGCGATCGCGGACGGGGCTGCACCCGCGGACCTCGACGACGAAGCCGAGCGATCGACGACGCCGGGGTCGGACGGCGTCACGTTCCTGCCGACGCTCTCCGGCGCGACCGCTCCCCGCTGGAACGACGCGGCCCGCGGCGTCGTCGCGGGGCTGTCGCTGAACCACGGCCGTGCCCACCTCTACCGCGCGCTCCTCGAGGGCAACACGTACGCGCTCCGCGACATCGTCGACCGGCTCGACGCGATGGGGATCGGCGGCCCCGAGATCCGCGTCGTCGGCGGGGGTGCGCGCAGCCCGTTCTGGCTCCAGATGAAGGCGGACGTCACGGGCCGGACGGTGCGCACCCTGGCGACGGACGAGGCGACGGCCCTCGGGGCGGCGATGCTCGCCGCGGTGGGTGGCGGGCTCGTCGACGATCTCGACGACGCCGTCGCTCGCTGCGTTCGGCTCGGCGAGCGGACGTACGATCCGGCTCGCGACACGTCGGTCGCGTACGAGGACGCGTACCGGCGCTACCGCGCCCTGTTCGACGCCGCCGAGCCGACCTTCGGCGCAGGATCGCCGGCAGGGGCAGGCCGATGAGCGTCTCCGCCCTCCCCGATCCGACCGACCTCGCCGGCCTTCGCGCCCGACTCGACGCGATCCCCGGCCGTGAGCGGCGACCGATCGGGCTGCAGCGCGTGCGCATCGCGCCCGATGCGCTGGATCACCTCGTCGCGGAGGTCGCGGCCGTCCGTGCACCCGGCGCGGTCGTGATCCTCGAGGACGAGACGCCGATGCGCCGCGGGAGCGCCGACCTCAAGGACCTCGTCGAGGCACTCCTGTCCGCCGCGTTCCCGACGTCCCGTGTGATCCTGCGGGCCGACGGCGCGGAACTCCACGCCGATGCCGCCGCGATCGCCCAGGCAG
>JBFGZM010000230.1:0-6164 GCA_041586815.1 Marinobacterium sp.
CTGGTTCCAGATCCCCGGCGTATCCGGATACCCTACCCCCATGGGGG
The DNA here is from genome assembly GCA_041586815.1 of Marinobacterium sp. Lineage (GTDB taxonomy): Bacteria > Pseudomonadota > Gammaproteobacteria > Pseudomonadales > Balneatricaceae > Marinobacterium_A. The sequence continues at coordinate 48 of JBFGZM010000230.1, forward strand.
TCACCGCCGTGGCCTCGCTGATGATCAGCCCGGCCGAGGCACGCTGGCTATAGTATTCGCGCATCAGCGCACCAGGGATCCGTCCCTCCTCTGCCCGGCAACGGGTCAGGGGTGCCATGACGATACGGCTGCCCAGTTCGATTTCACCCAGTTTTACAGCATCAAACAGTGACGGCATAACACTTCATCTCCTTGGATTTTTTGCGCCGGCACCGGCCAGCGGCATGGGCAGAAAAACAGGATCAGCTGGCCCGATGCCAGGCGTCCTGTGCCCGGGTTCCTTGGTCGCTTTTGGCAACCGGGTAACGCAGTCGCATCGGATCGGCACCAATATCCTGCAGGGTATGGCGGTCAATGGATGCGCACGCGGCGCAGCCCTGATGCAGTGTGCGATACAGTTGCCGAATGGCGGAAATAAGTTTCATGAGCCTTGCCTCAATGACGAATAGTGCCATGGGACAACCCTCAAGATTGCCCCGGACAGCGGAGACGATACCTGGCCGCTGCGATACTCCACCGGCCATTACAAACCAGTCGGTATGTTTAGGCGAATTTAAGCATACCGATTGGTATGTAGTCAATCCCTGCTCGCTACAAAACGCTCGGAAGATGAGCGCCGATGATGGCAAACGCCCAATCCGGCACCAATGGAAGAACCGGGCGTCGTGGTTCCTGACCGTCATGAGCGAAACGTTTAACGCTACTGCCACTGTGTCCTTAATTCTGCTGCGGGCTGCGCCTATTCTCTTGGATTAACGGGTTAGTGGCACACTCGGAAAACAACTAGAACCGGTAGCCTGGCTGTCAAACCGGCTCATATTAAAACGTCTGAACAGAACACTTCGCATGTGCGAATATTGCACTACTCCACGCAACCGATAAAAAGTAAAAAAACAACTGTCATACCCATTATCTGCACAGCTTGCAGCTAAACTCCCAGTGTCGGAGTCCGCCGGATTTTTATCCGATTAGCTGTTGCTATGCATTTCCCTGCATTTACCCCACTGGCAAATGCGAACACCAGCATTTCCTCGCAACTGCATCTATTCTATTCACCGGGCGATTGAACAAGACGTCCTGCCCTGTTTCCATTATCGCCAGTGGACGCCAGGTTAATCTTATAAAAAATATTATTTTCAATGACTTGTACTGACCTTTGGCCAAAGGTGACGTATCCCTGCGCCACTGGATCAAACCGGTTCCAAAGATGTGCGCTGCCACAGGCTCAATACTGTGGCGTGAAAGACACATAACCAGGAACACCCTTGATCCGACAGCTGAGCAATAGACGCCTCAGAGACCATCAGTTGCACAGGAAGGCCAGCCTGAACCTGGCAGCACGGCAGCAGCATGCAGGCGCGCTTCTGCCCGGAAACGCCGCTCTGGTCTGCCTACAGCACTACAAGGTGATGCGCCTCCAGATGCCGCCAAAGCCGCGAAAATAGCCAGTGACCCGGCCAGTATCGACTGCCATTCGAGAATCAGATCACCACCAGTGTATGTGGCGGGTCGATCTCACCGTATCACCATAGCGCCCGTGCTCAGAACGGGAGTCTGGTGCTCGGGCGCAATCACACAAGCCTGCCCCTGTGCGCCAATGCACATTCAATCGCACCTAACATTCGCCCATACGATTTTACAAGCATCCCGAAAAGTCTTTCGCACAAAACAGCAACATTCCAAAGCAGAATGTTAATCAAGATCATGAATATTTCTGTCCCCTGCCGGAGACGCTTTCTTGTGCACTGCCAGCATGAATTAATTTAATAAAATCAAAAAGGAAAATTTCGCTCACCCAGAACCAAAGAGTATTTAAAACAAGCGTTTAAATTAATACCTGCAGCTAAATTACTATTTAAAGCTGATTTTTATTGAACTTTTATCACCGCCGTACAGCTATTCTTGGCCGTGGTTTAATGAGCACCAAATTTTGCCACTATACTTGCCTCATTGTTCAGCTGAACGAAGGTTTTGGAGGCACGGATGCATCCCATTTCTATCCCCCTAGACTGCAATATTTCCCGCTCCCTGTGCTCCGGTCTTACGCCCGCCAGAGGCTCCCCCGACCTTGCACTGTCTCCAGAATCCAGCCCTTTCCTGCTGCTGTGTCACCGGTAACAACACGGAGTTTTTGACATGATGTCGATCAGATTCCCCCTCCTAGCGGGCCTGCTGGCACTGCTGCTATCAGCTTGCTCCACTTCAAAACATATCTGTGGCGACGGCGCCGGCAAGGTGAAGGACGAGGCTCTATGTGCCGGCCGCACTGCCGACACCTTGCCAGGTGCCACTGAAGACTACTACGCCGACATGGACTACGGCATCAGCAAGGATCCGGTAGAAATCGCACGCAGGCTCGATCCCTATGTACCTGGCATTTCACCACAGCAGGCGCAGGAAGCCATTGTGCGCGGGCGCAACAACTGGATCGTCTGGACAGCGGGTAACGATGCACTCTGGGACGAAATATCCCGTATCAGCGTCGGCAATCTGGACTTCCTGAAAACGATATCCAACCACCCCAGCCTCAAGTTCAGCCGCGACAACCGCTGGCAGTACCTGGGGGTGGTCAACGAGCCCTGCTATATCAAGGGCGAGGCGCCACGCCAGGACCGCTACGGGCTATGGCTTGACCGGCGCGACCCTTCCTGCGAACCCGATCCGTTTGAAAACGAAGACAAGTACCCAGGTGTCCAGATCGGCGCCCGTGGCGCTAACATTCCGACCGGCTCCTACTACGGCTATGGCACCGGTATTGTCGGTCTCCGTCTGTTCCCCAACCCCGACTTTGATGAAGAAGCCGAGGCCAACTGGGACCCGGAGCGCTACTACAGCGACCGCAGCTACTACGCCAGCAAGGACCTGGTAAAACCGTACCGCGTCGGCATGTCCTGCGGTTTCTGCCATGTGGGCCCCAACCCTTCCAACCCGCCGGCGGACCCGGAGCATCCCAATTGGGAAAATCTCAACTCCAATCCCGGCGCACAGTATTTCTGGGTTGATCGCATCTTCATGTGGGACGCAGACCCCAGCAGTTTTGCCTATCAGCTGTTCCATACCTCACGCCCAGGCGCGCTCGATACGTCACTGATTTCCTCTGACTACATCAACAACCCCCGCACCATGAATGCCATTTACAATCTGGGGGCGCGCATGGATGTAGCCAGCCGCTACGGCCATGAAAAACTCGCCGGCGGTGGCCTCAACAACCGCCAGTTCAACGACCTGGCGATCGTGCCACCCTCCAGCCCGTTGCAGCAGTTTTACCAGGCACCGGACCAGGTGCTGACACCCCGGGTGCTCAAAGATGGCGCCGACTCCGTGGGGGCGCTGGGCGCCCTGAACCGGGTCTATATCAATATCGGCCTGTTCAGCGAAGAGTGGCTGCAGCACTTCAGGGCACTGCTCGGCGGCAAGAAAATCACCCCGTTCGAGATCGAGGTGGCCCGCAAGAATTCCAGCTACTGGAATGCCAACGAAGCCCAGACACCTGATGTCGCCCTGTTCTTCCTGGCCTCGGCCCAGCCCGACTACCTGGCCAACGCCCCCGGTGGCGCGGCCCATATGAGCCAGGACACCGCTGAGCTGGAGCGAGGAAAAACGGTGTTCGCCGACACCTGTGCCCGCTGCCACTCCAGCAAGCTGCCGGAAAAAACCGCCGAGTTCTTCCCTGACAAGGGCTGTGTCAGCGGCAACTATCTGCAGTGCTGGAGCCGCTACTGGACCTGGACCCAGAGCATGGAGTTCAAATCCCTGATGCGCCCGATCGTGCAGTCCGAGGATTTCCTGGACAACAACTTCCTCTCCACCGAAATGCGCGTACCTGTCAACCAGCTGGAAACCAATGCCTGCAGCCCTCTGGCCACCAACGGCCTGGACGGCAATATCTGGGACAACTTCACCTCCGAGTCCTACAAGGGCCTGCCGGCCGTCGGCACGCTGCGGGTGCAGCACCCCTACAGTGGCGAGGTGCGCGACTATGTTATGCCAGCTGGCGGCCGTGGTTATACCCGCCCGGCCTCCCTCGTCAGTGCCTGGTCCAGCGCGCCCTTCCTGCTCAACAACAGCCTGGGTGAGTTCAAATGGTCGGGATCGGTGGAAGACCGCATGGCCTCCTTTGACGATGCCATCGAGAAACTGCTCTGGCCGGAAAAACGCGAGGGCGACTTCAGCGTTGTCACCCGTTCGGGCAAGACGCACCCCGGCGTAATCGACAGGACGCCGGCCTCCAGCTATCTGCGCGTGGACACCGGCTACCTGCCAGACTTCCTGCAGACGCTGCAAGGCCCGCTGAGTCGCTGGCTGCCCTGGCTGTTCGGCGAAGACGGCGTGGAAATCGGCCCCATTCCCGCCGGTACACCCATCAATCTGCTATCCAATATCGACATGGAGGAGCGCGCCAAGGTCGTGAAGATCCTGCTAAAGGCCAAGAAGGACCTCAAGGCACTGCCGGAAAACGCCACCGACGAAGATGCCCGCCGCGTCTTTGCCAATCTGGTGGAGCCGCTGCTGGAGGTCAGCAAGTGCCCGGACTACGTCGTTAACAAGGGCCACTATTTTGGCACCGACTACCTGGTCGATGAAGAAGGCCTCAATGACAGCGACAAACAGGCCCTGATCGCCTTCTTGAAAACCTTCTGACCCCGGAGCGGACCATGAGTACTGAATACGACTATATCGTGGTGGGCTCCGGTGCCGGCGGCGGCACCGTTGCCGCCCGGCTGGCGGAAAATGGCTGCACGGTGCTGGTGCTGGAAGCCGGCGGCGACCCACGCCAACTCAAGGGCGGTGATGCACTGACAGATGACAATCGTCTGCCGGACGATTACGACGTGCCGGTATTTCACGCCATTGCCAGTGAAAACCGCGCCATGAAGTGGGACTTCTTCGTGCGTCACTATGGCGATGACAGCCAGCAGAAAAAAGACCCGAAGTACACCGCCAGCTACGAGGGCGAAGACGTCGATGGCGTGCTTTACCCCCGTGCCGGCTGCCTGGGGGGCTGCACGACCCACAATGCCATGATCACCGTCTGCCCCCACAACGATGACTGGGAACATATCGGTCGCATCACCGGCGACAATTCCTGGAACGCCTACAACATGCGAGGCTACTTTCAGAAACTTGAAAACTGCCACCACCGCCCCGATCACCGCCTGTTCAGCCGCCTGTCCAACCCCAGCAAGCATGGCTGGAAAGGCTGGCTGCACACCGAGAAAGCCATTCCCAAAAGCGCCCTGGGCGATGGCGACCTTGTCAGAACCCTGGTCAGCTCGGTGGAAAGCGCCTTTTCGCAGCTGGCCGAACCATTCAAGCGCGGCGAGTGGCTGCGCCAGGGCAGCGGCGACCCGAACGACTGGCGCCTGGTAAAAGACAACGCCACCGGGCTGCGCTACCCGCCGCTGGCCACCAAAAACCACCAGCGCATGGGCGCCCGCGAGCGCCTGCTGGATGTACAGCAGGCCCACAAGGACAAGCTGCATATCGAGCTCGATGCCCTGGTCACCCGCGTACTGTTCGACAGCGGCAACCGCGCCATCGGCGTCGAATACCGCAAGGGGCCCCGCCTCTACCGCGCCCACTGCCAGCCCCACGGCGACAGCAGCGAAACGCACCTGGCTCGGGCCCGCAAGGAGGTTATCCTGGCCGGCGGTGCCTTCAACACACCGCAGCTACTCATGCTGTCCGGCATAGGCCCGCGGGAGGAACTTGAAAAGCACGACATAGAGGTGCGCCACCACCTGCCTGGGGTTGGCCAGAACCTGCAGGATCGCTACGAGGTGGGCGTCGTTAACCGCATGAACTTCGATCACTGGGAAGTACTGGAAGGCGCCAAGTATGCCAAGGGGGACCCACAGTACAGGGAATGGGCAGAAAAACGCTCGGGCGTTTACACCAGCAACGGTGCGGTACTGGCGGTCATCAAGCGCTCCCTGCCCCAGCGGCCGCTGCCAGACCTGTTCTGCTTCGCCCTGCTGGGCCTGTTCAAGGGCTATTTCCCCGGCTATTCAAGGCTACTGGCCGAGCACCTCAACTACCTGACCTGGGCCATTCTCAAGGCCCATACCAACAATACCGCGGGCAGCGTAACGCTGCGCTCCAGCGATCCCCGTGACA
>JBFGZM010000231.1:0-6136 GCA_041586815.1 Marinobacterium sp.
CCCAGCCGAACATGGCCTGGTTGAACTTTGTCGTCACCGGAAAGGCGCGGGCCAGTATCCGTCACTTCCTCAAGAACCAGCAGCGCCACGAGTCAGTGGAGCTGGGGCGGCGTCTGCTGAACCAGTTTCTGGGCAATTACGGTATCAGCCTGGACATGGTGGAACGCAGCCGTCTGGCCGCTCTGCTCAAGGATGCGGAGTTGCGCGGGCTGGACGACCTGCTGGAAGATATCGGCATGGGTAACCGCATGGCCTACGTGGTGGCGCGTCGGCTGAAGCCTGAAACGCCGGTGGAAGAGGACGAGCTCGCGGCGGTGCGCCGGGGCAACAAGCCGCTGGCGATACAGGGCACTGAAGGCATGGTGCTGAATTACGCCAAGTGCTGTCATCCGATTCCCGGTGACACCATTATCGCCCATATCAGTACCGGCCGCGGTCTGGTGATTCATCGCACGGATTGTCGCAATATTGGCTATCTGCGCGACGATCCGGAGAAATGCATCTATCTTGAGTGGTCCAAGAGCATTGATGACGAGTTCCGTGTCAGTCTGAAACTCGAGGTCATGTCGCAGCGCGGGATTATCGCCAACCTGGCAACCACAGTGGCGACGGCCGGTGCTAATATCATCAAGATCGACAGCGGTGAGAAAGACGGGCAGCTGAGCCAGGTTCAGCTTGATATCTCGGTGCAGAACCGGGTTCATCTGGCTTCGGTGATGAAAAAGCTGCGTGTTATCAAAGCCGTTAATCATATCCAGCGTCAATAGGCGGAACTGAGGCGCTTCAGGCCCGGGAATGGGTCTGCAGAAAGTAGCCGCCCCGGTACTGGCCGGACAATCGAAGGGAGATAGTGATTTGGCAATTGGTGTACGGTCGCTGGAAGGAGACGCGCGGTATGACGGTGTGGCCCGTCTCCTGCTGATGCACGATGACGACGGCAAGGTGCTGGTACTCCTGCCCTGGGAGGGATTGCTCAATCTCGAGGCGATCTGGAAGGGCTCTGGTCGGCAGCTGCAGCCGGCTCGTAGCGAAGATGCGCTGCGCTTTTTCAGTCAGCCTGGACTGAATCAGGAAGCCGGTCTGCGCAAGCTGTTTTCCCTACCGCTCTATGTAGATCTTTCCCTGCAGTCCCGCACCGAACTGAAAGCCTATGAGCCTCATTCTGACCGCAGTTTCAGCGTTCCGGGTCAGTGGCTTAGCGAAGGTCATATCGAAGCCCATCCGCTGGGTCTGACCCGCGCTGACATTGATGCCGGCCAGCCCGGTGGTGATGATCGGGCCGTTATAACCCGGGCGGTGGAAAAATTTACGGCATTGCGCATTCGCCAGCGTCTGGAAGACACCCTGGGGTTGCCGTCCTTCTCCCCCACGACACAGAAAATCCTCATGATGCGCTGTGACCCCGACGCGGGCGTGGATACGCTGGTGCCGGTGGTGCGGCTGGATCCGAGCCTGTCGGCCCAGGTCATGAGCTGGGCGTCGTCGTCCTACTATGCAGTGCCTGGCAAGGTGCACTCGCTGGAAGATGCGATCATCCGGGTGCTGGGGTTTGATCTGGTGATCAATCTGGCGCTGGGGGTGGCGCTTGGCAAAACGCTGCAGATGCCTCAGGACCCGCCTCGCGGAGCGACCGACTACTGGCAGCAGGCTGTGTATACGGCAACTCTGGCCGAGCGTCTGTGCCGAAAGATGCCGATCACCGAGCGCCTGCGACCGGGGCTGGCCTATCTGGCCGGACTCCTGCACAACTTTGGCTATCTGGTGCTGGCACATCTGTTCCCGCCGCACTTTTCGTTGCTGTCGCGCTATATCGAGGCCAACCCTCATATCGGCACCGAATATATCGAGAAACAGGTGCTGAACGTGACGCGGGAGCTGGTGGGTAGCTGGCTGCTCGAAGGCTGGTCGGTGCCTGTCGAAGTCTGCGTGGCGGTGAGACGCCAGAATGAGATCGATTACGAGGGTGAGCACAGTGGTTATGCCAGGCTGGTGCACCTGAGCAATCGCCTGCTGCGCGAGCAGGGGTTGAGCGATGGCCCCATCGAAAGTATTCCGGCAGGGCTGACCGAGTCGCTGGGGCTGAGCCGCACAGTGATCAGCGAGGCCATGCAGCATGTGCTCGATTCCCGGGATGTACTGGGCGAAGTGACCCGGGTATTCAGCGCTCAGCGCGCGAGCTAGTCGCTCGCCTCCAGGCCTTGTTCCGAGGCTTGAGCCAGCGCTTCAGGTACTTCCTGCTGTCGCCAGCCGGTCTCGCTCGCTGTGCAAGCAGAGCCGCTGCCCGGGCTTTCAGGTGAAGCGGCCTGCTCGTTCAGCGCTCAGCGCGGGAGCTAGTCGCTCGCCTCCAGACTTTCTTCCAGTGCTTCGAGCGCTTCCTGCTGTTCCAGCCATTCGGTCTCGACCTGCTGCGACAGTCGGGTCAGTTCGGCCTGTTGTCCCAGCAGGGTTCTGAGCTTGTCCTTGTTGGCGTCCTGGTAGATCTCGCTGTCACCGAGCTGGGTTTCGACCTCGCCAAGTTTTTCGCTGCACTGCTCCAGCTGCTTTTCCAGTTTCTCGATGCGTTGGCGCAACGGCCGCAGTTTGGCGCGGTTCTGTGCTTCCAGTCGTTTCTGCTCCTTGCGATCAGCCGCACTGTTGCCGCGGCTGACGTCCTGTTTTTCCGCTTCTGCGGGCACCTGCCGGCGACGTTCGCCCAGCCAGCTGTGGTAGTCGTCCAAGTCGCCATCGAACGGGCGTGCCTGGCCGTCGGCTACCAGCAGGAACTCGTCCACGGTGTTGCGCAGCAGGTGTCTGTCGTGGGACACGAGAATCAGGGCGCCTTCAAACGTCTGCAGGGCAACGGTGAGGGCATGGCGAACTTCCAGGTCGAGGTGGTTGGTCGGTTCGTCCATCAGCAGCAGGTTGGGTCTTTCCCAGGCAATCAGTGCCAGCGCCACGCGGGCCTTTTCGCCACCGGAAAAGCGTTTGACCGGTTCCAGCGCATCGTCACCGAGAAAGCCAAAACTGCCGAGAAAATCCCGGATCTGCTGCTCGCTGGTTTTGGGAGAGCGGCGCTTGATATGCAGCAGCGGGGATGCTTCAAGGTCGAGGGCTTCGAGCTGATGCTGGGCAAAGTAACCCACTTTCAGATGCTCGCCGCCACGCTGTTCGCCGCCAAGCAGTGCCAGGTCACCGACCAGTGTCTTGATGAGGGTGGACTTGCCGGCGCCGTTGGGGCCCAGCAGGCCAATGCGGGCGCCGGGTGCCAGGGACAGGTTGAGCTGCTGCAGGATCGGTTTGCCCGCATAGCCGCAATCCGCCTTGTGCAGGGTAAGTAGCGGGTTGGACACCTTGTCGGCCGGGGTAAAACTGAAGCTGAACGGGCTGTCGACATGGGCCGGAGCAATCAGCTCCATGCGCTCGAGTTCCTTGAGTCGGCTCTGGGCCTGTTTGGCCTTGGTCGCCTTGGCACGGAAGCGGCGTACAAAGTTTTCGATTTCGGATACGCGTTGCTGCTGTTTCTGAAACTGGGCGTCCTGCTGGGCCAGCCGCTCGGCCCGCATACGTTCGAAGGCGCTGTAGTTGCCCTTGTACAGATCCAGCTGCTCGTGGTGCATATGCACGATATGGCTGACCACGTTGTCGATAAAATCCCGGTCATGGGAGACCAGCAGCAGGGTGCCGGGGTATTGGCGCAGCCACTGTTCCAGCCAGAGGGTGGCATCCAGATCCAGGTGGTTGGTGGGCTCATCGAGCAGCAGGATGTCGGAGCGGCACATCAGGGCCTGGGCCAGATTCAGGCGAATGCGCCAGCCCCCCGACAGATCGCCCACCGGGCGGTTGGCGTCACCGGGCATGAAGCCCAGGCCGTTCAGCAGCAGGTGTGCGCGGGCTTCGGCACTGTAACCGTCAATGCTGTCCAGCCTGGCGTGGAGTTCACCCAGATGATGGTGCTGCTGGTCGGCTTCGGCTGCTGCAATTTCCCGCTGTACCTGGCGCAGCTGGACATCGCCATCCAGTACATAGTCGAGCACCCGCCGCTCGACTGACGTGACCTCCTGTGCCATGTGTGAGATGGTCAGGTTGCCGGCGATCTGGAGGTCGCCGGAGTCCGGCTGCAGCTCGCCCAGAATCAGTTTGAACAGGCTGGACTTGCCCACACCGTTGGCACCGATGATGCCGACCTTCCAGCCGTGATGGACGGTAAGGTTGGCCTGATGCAGCAGGCGCTGGGTGCCGCGTTGGAGGTTAAGCTGGGATATCTGAATCATGGTGGCGGATTTTAACAACCTGTCGAGGTGAAAACTATTTCAATGGCGCAGATCACAGGCTTGCAGCAGCAAGGCAGCCCTGGAATGTTACTTGGCTTCGCTGACAGCCCGGGGCGATCCCGTGAAGCTTAACAATGACCTCTGGGATTTTGCACTGCACCTGTATGGCCAGCCCGGTGTCGAACCCGCGTGCCTGGCGCTGCAGCAGGGGTGGTCTCTCAGCGTGAACCGGCTGCTGTTCTGCTGCTGGCTGGCGACCACAGGCCGGGCGCTGCAACCGGAGCAATTGTGTACGTCGCAGGCAGCCCAGTGGCAGCACAGTACCACAGAGCCGCTGCGTGCGCTGCGTTACCAGGTACGGCAGCAGCGCCTTGAAACCCCCGAACTGGAAACCTGTTATCAGGCACTGCGCCGGGCAGAACTGGCCGCTGAGCAGGTAGAGCTGGGCTGGCTGTACGCACTGAGTCTGGGATGGCCGGTCACGGTCACGGCGACTGCCGGCTGTTCGGATCTGCTGTTGCAGAACCTCTGTCAGTACCTGAACAGCAAAGGCCTGGAGCCTGAGTCGCGTCTGCTGGGCGAGCTGCAGGTGCTGGTACAGGCAACGGCAGGAGCGGTGCCTGCCCGGCGAGTGCTGCAATTGCGGTGGTAATGGCGTGAACTTTAGAGTTAAATCGGTCACTAAACAACGACATTCAGCATTATCAGTAGGGAATTTGGAATGAAGAAAACGTTTCTGGCAGTAGCCATGGCCTCTCTGGTCGCAGTGACATCGGCCGCTCAGGCTGACACGCTGGATACCGAAGACAAGAAGCTCAGCTACAGCCTGGGTCTGATCCTGGGTGACAAACTCAAGCAGGATATCGATACGCTGGATATTGAAGCCTTCCGACAGGGCGTCGAAGCCATCTACAAGGGTGAAGAACCGTTGCTCGATCAGGAGCAGGTTACTCAGGTCATGCAGGCTTTCCAGATGAAGAAGATGGAAGAGCAGCGCCAGGAGTTTGCCCAGATTGCCCAGGAAAACCTCGACAAGGGCGCGGCATACCAGGCGGATAACGGCAAGAACAAGGCAGTCACGACCACCGAGTCCGGCCTGCAGTACGAAGAGCTGACCGCAGGCAAGGGCAAGAACCCGGCTGCGGCCGATACCGTCAAGGTGCATTACAAGGGGCAGCTGATCGATGGCACCGAGTTTGACAGCTCCTACTCCCGTGGCGAGCCGGTGTCCTTTCCGCTGAACGGCGTCATCCCGGGCTGGACCGAAGGTCTGCAGCTGATGAAGGAAGGCGGCAAGGGGCGTCTGGTTATTCCGGCAGAGCTGGCTTACGGCCCCGGTGGCATGGGTAACGCGATTGGACCGAACGAGACGCTGGTGTTCGAAGTTGAGCTGCTGGAAATCAATCCCGAAGCTGAAGTTCAGGAAGAAGCGGCGGCCAAGTAACAGCCCCGGCTTTCATGCTCTATCCGCAAACCCGCAGCCTCAGTGCTGCGGGTTTTTCGTTTAGGGAGCTTTGCTCGGCAGCGGTTAGCGCAGGAAGTTGATAATGCCGTTGGAGCCAATGGCGTAATAGCCGTCATTGGCGAAGGAGAGAGCGTACACGGCTGTGCTGGTAGGACCGTAGGCCGCGCGCTTGTGAAGCTGCCAGCGACGCAGTTCCTTGCCGCTGGCGACATCCCAAAGCTGCACAGTGCCTGCGGCACTGCCGGTCAGAAGCTGTTCGCTATTGCTGGAAAAACGGGCACTGAGGAAACTCATGCGACGCTGAAACAGGCTGCCGAAGTCGGACAGCGTATGCAGAACCTCGCCGCTGCCGGTTTCCCAGATGATGGCCCGATCGAGGTTGCCGGCACTGAAGGCCAGGCGGCCGTCCGGAGACAGTGCC
>JBFGZM010000232.1:0-6110 GCA_041586815.1 Marinobacterium sp.
ATCACGAATCACGAATCACGAATCACGAATCACGAATCACGAATCACGAATCACGAATCACGAATCACGAATCACGAATCACGAATCACGAATCACGAATCACGAATCACGAATCACGGCTCGCCGGCGCCGTTACTCCCCCCACACTTTAGAACCCCAACCGATGCGCGCTATACTCAGGGCAGGCTGAACTTCGGGCGGCGCAGAGCGCGCCCGCACATATCTGGCGACGCACCACAATCAGGACGTACAGGTCGCAGTAACCCGGCTACCGGGCCCCAGGGCCAGGAGGCAGTATGGTTGGCAAGGCTGCTGCCCGCAGGGCAGACTCCTCGTCCCCCAGAGTTGAATTGACACCCGCGGTCCTGCAGCTGCAGAACGAGGTTTTTCGTGGCAGCGGCGGGGTCAGTGATGAAAACCGCGAACTGGGCTTTCGGCCGGCCTTTTACGACATGGAAACCGGCCAGGTGCATCCCTCCTGCTTTGCCAATGGTATGGCAGCACCCATGCATCTGCTTGATGGTTTGCCGCCTGAGCTGGTGCTGGCGCGGCTCGACAGTGGCCGGGTCTCGGCGGTGAGGGCCGGCGTGGTGGCGGGCTTCATGCGCCATGGCCATTTTTTCACCCGCGCCCAGGCAGCGCTCGCCAGTCGCGAAACCGAAAGTCCCTCCCGCGTGCTCAGCAACCCGCAGCATCATTATCGACTGCTGGATGTGTGGGAGCGCTTTATGCAGGGGCAGGATTACGCCGATGAGGCGATCCGCCCGGTGGTGGAGGACTCGTGGCGCCGCTGCTTTGCATCTGCTATCGATCCGTACCAGGGCAATGCGCCGGTGACCGCTGATGCTGATCAGGTGGAGTACCGGCGCTATCGGCAGGCCGATTTGCGGGATGCGGCCCACCCGGTGTTGCAGCGTGCGACCGAGCTGCTGAACAACTCCAGCAGCGTGATTCTGCTGACCGACGAAAGCGGCCTGATTCTCGATGTGGCAGGCGAACGGCGAACCCGCGTGGTGGCGCAGACGGTCAACCTGGTTACCGGTGGCCTGTGGAGCGAAGAGGCGATGGGCACCAATGCCATCGGCACTGCCCTGGCGGCCGGCGAGGCGGTGCAGCTCTATGGTGCCGAGCATTTCTGTAGTGGAATCAAGCACTATACCTGTTCGGCCGATGTGATCCGCGACCCCCATGACGGCCGGGTGATCGGAGTGGTGGATTTGTCAGGCCTGACCGAAACCTATCAGCGTCATGCGCTGGATTTTGCCATGAGCGCTGCCCGACTGATCGAGACCAACCTCGCCAATGCCTATTTCCGCTCCCGTGAGCAGGTACTGGATGCCAGTCGGCCACAGTTCCATCGCTGGAATACCCAGGGCCTGTTGGCATTCGATCGTCGTGGCCGCCTGGTGCGCGCCAATGCCCTGGCACAGCAGTTGCTGAAAGTGCTCGGTGCCGGGCTGGAGCTCAGCCCGCAGACCCGCCTGGGGTTGCTGGATCTGGATGATGAGAGCCGTACCGCCGCCGATACCCCGCTGTGGTTCAGTTCCCAGGTGCAGCAGCCGATTCAACACGACCGCCGCCGTATCGGCACTCTGCTGGTGCTTGAGGCTGTATAGGTAAAATTCAACCGGGTGCTTAAATCGGTTAATTCATGGGTTTGTTCAGGTATGAAACCTCTGGAATTGCACGGCTATTCGCTGGCTGCAGGAGCCCGCTCCGTGGGCGAACAGGGCTTGCTCGGGCTCCCGGTTTGGCCTCAGATCTGGCTTCTAAAGTTCCCTGCTTTCGCGCCGGTTTTGATCTGTATCAGTGACTCTATCTGCGCTGGCGTCATATAGTGGCGTTGATTGCCTGTGGCAGAGCACAGTGCGCGAGCGGGAAAAGGAGCAGGGTATGAGTCTGGTGATTGATCTGAATGGAATGAAGGGCATCGTACTGGGGGTGGCAAATGCGCAGAGCATCGCCTTTGGTTGCGCCCAGGCACTGCGCGAAGCCGGGGCGCAGCTGTGTATCAACTACCAGAATGACAAGGCACGGCCCCATGTGGCGCCACTGGCGGAGCAACTCGGGGCGAGCATCTTTCAGGCCTGCGATGTGGCTCATCCCGAAGAGCTGGAACGATTGTTTGATGCCGCGAAAGAACGCTGGGGCAGCATCGATTTCGTGGTCCATTCCATTGCCTGGTCACCGCTGCACGAATTGCACGGCCGCCTGCTGGACTCCTCGGCCGAAGGTTTTGCCCGGGCCATGGATATTTCCTGCCATTCCTTTATTCGTGCAGCGCGCCTGGCTGAAGCCCTGATGCCCGCAGGCGGCACCCTGCTTACCATGAGCTATTACGGCGCCGAAAAAGTGGTCGATCACTACAACATGATGGGGCCGATCAAGGCCGCGCTGGAAAGCTCAGTGCGCTACCTGGCAGCGGAACTGGGCGGCATGAACATACGTGTGCACGCGCTGTCTCCGGGTCCCATGCCCACCCGCGCGGCCAGCGGCATTGCACAGTTCGATAGCCTGATGGAAAGTACCATTGCCCGGGCGCCACTGCACCGGCTTGGCACGCCTGCGGATGTGGGCGCGATGGCGGCCTTTCTGGTGAGTGACCTTGGGGCGAACCTCACCGGCAGCACGGTGTATGTGGATGCCGGTGACCACATCATGCTGTAGGCCTGAACGCCGAAGGCCTATTTGAGCAGGAACACCAGCGTCATCAACAGGCCCACGCCGATCACGATACCGCGCACCACCCGTGCCGGCAGTGCCCGGGCGATGCCGGCGCCGCTATAGCCCCCCAGCGTTGCCGCCAGCATCATGATCAGGGCTTCGGGCCATTCCACGATTCCCGCCAGCGCGAACGCAACCACCGATATGGACGACAGCACGAATGACAGCAGGTTCTTCAGGCCGTTCATCAGGTTGAGTTCCTGCATGCCGGCGGCGGCGAACTGCGCCAGCAGCATGATCCCCAGGCCGCCATTGAAATAGCCGCCGTAAACCGCTACCACCAGCAGTCCCGGTGCCATCGCCAGTGGCTTGCCGGAACGGCGCAGCAGGGACATCAGGCGGTTGCCGAAGGCGAACAGCAAGGTGGCACCGAGCAGCAAAAAGGGCACGGCGATATCGAACACCGCCGCCGGCGTAATCAGCAGCAGCATGGCGCCGCTGATGCCGCCGACCAGCCCGACAAGGCTCAGGCGCACCAGCAGGGCGCGGTCCAGGGTCTTGAGTTCACGCTTGAAGCCCAGCGTACCGCCCAGGTAGCCCGGCAACACGGCCACGGTACTGGTCGCATTGGCCGCAATGGGCGGGATGCCGGCGTAGACCAGCGCCGGGAAGGTCAGAAAACTGCCGCCGCCGGCGATGGTGTTGAGCACCCCGGCAAAGTAGCCAGCCAGAATCAGCAGCAGGTAATCGAGGGGCGTCATGTCCCGGGCATCCTTGGGTGGTGGTATAAGGCGGTCGATAGCCTACCCCCGGCACCCGGGCAGCGCAATTGCTTCATCGCCAAAAATGGAAATGAATTCCAAAAACAGGTCTGTATGTACAAAAAAGGCAGAGCCCATCAGGGGCTCTGGCCGGGAATTACTCTAAATCTGAGCCCGCCGCTGTCAGGCGCTCTGGGCTTCGTCCTTCATGACCTCGTATAGAATACGGGCGCCACGGCCGATCTGTTCCGGCGTCGAGTACTCGCTTTCATTGTGGCTGATGCCACCCACAGACGGCACAAAGATCATTGAGGTGGGAGCCACGGTGCTTATGTTCACCGCATCGTGGCCGGCGCCGCTGGTCATGCGGCGGTAGCTGCTGCCGCTGCTTGCAACGGCGCGTTCCACGGCGTCGACACAGCTTGTATCAAACACCGTTGGTGGCGAGTCCCAGATGCATTCAAGCGTGACTTCCACACCGGCTTGTGTGGCGATGCGATCGATCAGGCCGCGAGCTTCCTGTTCCATGGCCTGGAGGCCATCAGCGCTTGCGTTGCGCAGGTCCAGAGTGAAGCTCAGGGCGCCGGGGATTACGTTGCGCGAGCCCTTGGGAATGCTGAGCTCGCCGATGGTGCAGCGGCCGTCTTCGGTCTCGCGGGCGGCCGCCATGTCGATCAGAGCGCTGATCATTTTAGCCGTCGCGCCCAGGGCATCGCGGCGGTAGCTCATGGGAGTGGGGCCGGCATGGGCTGAAACGCCCTTGACGCTGACATCGTACCAGCGCATGCCGAGCACACCGGTGACAACGCCCAGGTCCTCATTTTCCCGTTCCAGCACCGGGCCCTGCTCGATATGCAGTTCGAAGAACCTGGCGAATTTCTCGGCGCCCACCTCCAGCTCGCCATCGTACCCGATGGCCTTGAGTGCGTCCCCCAGGCGAATGCCCTGGGCATCCTGCTGGTTCAGGGCGTAGTCGAGGCTGAACTTGCCGCTGTAAACGCCGGAGGCCACCATTGCCGGTGCGAAACGCGAGCCTTCCTCGTTGGTCCAGATCACCACTTCCACCGGGCGGCGGGTTTCTATGCCGTGATCATTCAGGCTGCGGATGACTTCGAGCCCGGCCAGGCAGCCGTAGATGCCATCGAACTTGCCGCCGGTGGGCTGGGTGTCCAGGTGGCTGCCGGTGCTGATGGGCAGGGCCTGGGGATCGGTGCCAGGGCGGCGAGCGTAGATGTTGCCGATGCGGTCGATACGAATGTCGCAGCCCGCCTCGGTGCACCAGCGCACGAAGAGATCGCGGCCCTGGCGATCCAGTTCGGTGAGGGCCAGGCGGCAGCAGCCACCGGCGTCGGTGGCGCCGATCTCGCCCATTTCCATCAGGCTGTCCCAGAGTCGCTGGGCATTAATTGTAGGTTCGGACATCGACTGCCTCCCGGTTCTTTTTGGTCGATAAATGCGTGGCGAAGAGCACGCGAGCTGGCATCCAATGTAATGAACAAGGGCGCGGCGGCGATATACCCCCCATGGGATATTCAGCCGGTACGGTGCTGGGGAGTAGACTGGGGGTCTATTCACATTTATCTGTGCTACTTAAACAGCGACTGCAACGGGAATGATTATGGCGAACAAGAGCTATGACGACTGGAAAGCCCAGGCTGCGGGCCTGAGCTTCTGCAACCAGGCCTGGATCGACGGATGCTTTGTGCCGGCGATCAGCGGCGAAACCTTTGCCTGCGTCAATCCGGCCACCGAACAGACCCTCACCGAAGTCGCCGCCTGCGACAGTGCCGATGTGGATGCGGCCGTGCGCAGTGCCCGTGAAGCCTTCGCCCGGGGCGACTGGTCCGAGCGCTCGCCGGAACAGCGCAAGCAGGTGCTGCTCAAACTGGCTGACCTGATCGAGCAGCACCAGGACGAGCTGGCCCTGCTGGATACGCTGGACATGGGCAAGTCGATCCGTGAGTCCACCGGTCTGGATCTGCCCTCCAGTATCGGCTGCTGGCGCTGGACCGCCGAAGCCGTGGATAAGGTCTATGGCGAGATCGCCCCCACCGGCAATGATGCCCTGGCACTGATGAGCCGCGAACCTATCGGCGTTATCGGTGCCATTGTGCCCTGGAACTACCCGCTGATGATGGCTACCTGGAAGCTGGCGCCGGCCCTGGCGGCGGGCAATTCGGTGGTGCTTAAGCCCTCTGAAAAATCACCGCTGAGCGTGTTGCGTCTGGCCCAGCTGGCGAAGGAAGCAGGCCTGCCCGATGGCGTGCTGAACGTGTTGCCGGGGTATGGCCATACTGCGGGCAAGGCGCTGGCGCTGCACATGGATGTGGATGTGCTGGTGTTTACCGGTTCCACCCGGGTGGCGGGCATGCTGATGGAATACGCTGGCCAGTCGAACCTCAAGCGGGTCTGGCTCGAAGCCGGCGGCAAGTCCCCCAATATCATTTTCGATGACTGCGAGGATATCGCAGAAGCGGCGGCCAATGCGGCGGCGGCAATCTACTCCAATCAGGGTGAAGTCTGCATTGCGGCATCGCGGCTTTATGTGCAGAAAGGTATCAGGGAGGAATTCCTGGCGGCCCTGCGCGAAGCGGCCAAAGTCTACCAGCCCGGGGATCCGCTGGACCCCGCCACCACCATGGGACCGCTGGTGGATGCTGCCCAGCTTGAGAACGTGAATCGTTA
>JBFGZM010000233.1:0-6107 GCA_041586815.1 Marinobacterium sp.
GCAGCGGCCCAGGTTTCGCCAGACTCAGATTGCTGTTTTCCACTTGATACTGCAGCCCGCGCTGGGTGTCTGATCCGGATTGATCGGCTCCCCTGTGAGCAGGGCATCGCAGGCGCGACGCAGATCGCTGCCGCTGACCTCGATGCCGTTGCCGGGCCGGGATGCATCGAACTGACCGCGGTACACGCATTTCAGCTGACCGTCGAACAGAAACAGGTCCGGAGTGCAGGCGGCATTGTAGGCCCGGGCGACGTCCTGGGTTTCATCGTACAGATAGGGAAACGGGTAGCCCTTGGCTGAGGCCCGGTCCTGCATCTGCACCGGCCCGTCGTCGGGGGATGCGTTCACATCGTTGGCCGAAATGGCTACCACCGCAATGCCGCGTGCCTGATAGTCCCAGGCCAGCTCAATCAGTTCATCCTCGATATGGTGCACATAGGGACAGTGATTGCAGATAAAGGCGACCAGGGTGCCCTGGGCGCCGGCGCTGTCGGCAAGTGTCATCAACTCGGAGTTGCGTACATCCTGCAGGCTGAAATCAGGCGCACTGGTGCCAAGTGGCATCATGGTTGAAGCGGTGAGGGTCATGGGGGCTCCGGCACATCGTTGTATACATGGCAGCAGCCATGGCACAGAAGCACTAATAGTAGCAGTGATATTTAGCAAGCCCGGCGTTGCTGACTGGTGTTGCCGGATTTCTGGCTCTACCATGCAGGCCAGTGGCGAGGCTGGAGTCCTGCGGGAGGGAATCGTTGGCGGTCAATCTGGGTGGTGAAAAATGAGTTCAACCATACTCGAAACGCTGGTGGAGGTTAAAGCTGCAGCGGTGCGCCTGCTGGCGCGGCGCGAGCACAGCCGGGCGGAGCTGGAACAGAAGATCGGCGGGCGTACGGAGCCGGTATTACTGGCCCAGGCGCTGGATGCCCTGGAGGCCGATGGCTACCTGAGCGATGCCCGCTTCGCGGCGGTCTATCTGCGCAGCAAGGCGGCACAGGGCTTCGGGCCCATGCGTATTCGCTCGGAGATGGGGCGCAAGGGCATTGATGCTGCGCTCTGGCATCAGAGTCTGGAGGCTGAACCGGTGGACTGGTTTGCCCAGGCGCGGGATCTGGCGCGGCGGCGTTTTGGTGTAGTGCCGCGGGAGGATCGAAAACTCTACGCCAAGTGCATGCGCTACCTGATCACTCGCGGTTACAGCATTGACCAGGCCCGCTACGCGTTACTGCCTGGCGACGATGACTGATCCGGGGTTTTAGAGCCGGTGTTCGCACAACTCCTGGTCGCCCGGTGGATGGATAACGTCCGGTTTTACAGGGGGTTTCGGAAAAAGTTCGTACAATTTTCACTCACGTTATATACTGCTTCGCCATTTTTGCGTGGTATTTTGATCGGGTTTTGAGCCGGAAATACAGCGCCACGTTGATTCCCGTTGAGCAACCAACCATCTGTAGCGGTTCGTGCTAATGAAATACATGACGAGTGCCGAAATTCGCCAGGCTTTCCTGGATTACTTCAATCAGCAGGGACATGAAATTGTCCCTACCAGTTCGCTGATTCCTGCTAACGACCCGACCCTGCTGTTCACCAACGCAGGCATGGTGCAATTCAAGGATGTCTTCCTTGGAAGTGACAAGCGCAGCTACAGTCGCGCCACCACGTCACAGCGTTGCGTGCGTGCCGGTGGCAAGCACAATGACCTCGAAAACGTGGGTTATACGGCGCGTCACCACACCTTCTTCGAAATGCTGGGCAACTTCAGCTTCGGCGACTATTTCAAGCGCGAAGCCATTGGTTTCGCCTGGACGTTGCTGACCGAAGTGTTCGGTCTGCCGAAGGAGCGCCTGTGGGTTACCGTGCACCACAGTGACGATGAAGCCGAGCGTATCTGGAAAGACGAGATCGGGGTCGATCCCGAGCGTTTCTCCAAGCTTGACGAAGACAACTTCTGGGCCATGGGTGACACTGGTCCCTGCGGCCCCTGTACCGAAATTTTCTTCGATCACGGCCCCGATGTGGCCGGCGGTCCTCCGGGCAGCCCGGATGAAGACGGCGACCGTTACATCGAGATCTGGAACGTAGTCTTCATGCAGTACAACCGTTCCGCCGATGGCGAGATGGTGCCGTTGCCGCGCCCGTCGGTGGATACCGGCATGGGCCTTGAGCGCATCGCTGCGGTATTGCAGGGCGTGCACAGCAACTACGAAATCGATCTGTTCCAGAGCCTGCTAAAGGCCGCCGCCAAGGCGGTGGGCAGTGACGATCTGATGCACAAGTCGCTGCGCGTGATTGCCGATCATATTCGCTCCTGTTCCTTCCTTATTACCGATGGCGTGCTGCCCTCCAATGAAGGTCGTGGCTATGTGCTGCGCCGTATCATTCGCCGGGCTATCCGTCACGGCAACAAGCTGGGTGCGACCGAGCCGTTCTTCCACACCCTGGTGGCAGCGCTGGTGGCCGAGATGGGCGCTGCCTATCCGGAACTGGTACGCCAGCAGGAACAGGTCGAGCGCGTGCTGCTCAAGGAAGAGCAGCAGTTTGCCCGCACACTGGATAACGGCATGCGCCTGCTGCAGCAGGCCATCGACGACCTCGATGGAACCGTGATCCCGGGGGAAACCCTGTTTCGCCTGTATGACACCTTCGGCTTCCCGGTGGATCTGACCGCTGACGTTGCCCGCGAGTCTGGCCTGAGCGTCGACATGCAGGGGTTTGAAGATGCCATGGCGCAGCAGCGCGAACGTGCCCGTGCCACCGGTTCCTTCGCCGTGGACTATAACGACAAGCTCGACCTGGACGGCGAAACCGCCTTCAGTGGCTACAGTGCGCTGCAGGACAGCTCACGGGTTGTCGCCCTGTTCAGGGATGGCGAAGCCGTGCAGCAGCTGTCGGCCGGTCAGTCCGGAGTGGTGGTGCTGGAAAATACCTCCTTCTACGCCGAGTCCGGTGGCCAGGCAGGAGATCGCGGCGCACTGCGCTGGGATCGTGGCCTGTTCGATGTGACCGACTGCAGCAAGGAAGGCAAGAACCATCTGCACCAGGGCCAGGTGAGCGAAGGCGTACTGGCGCTGGGCGATACCGTGACCACCGAAGTGGATGCCGCCAACCGTCAGGCGACGGCCCTGAACCACTCCGGCACCCATCTGCTGCACGAAGCCCTGCGCCGCGTGCTGGGTGATCACGTGCTGCAGAAGGGCTCGCTGGTCAATGCCGAGCGTCTGCGCTTTGACTTCGCGCACTTCGAGGCGGTGACCCCCGAACAGCTCAAGACTGTGGAAGACATGGTCAACGACCAAATTCGTGCCAACAGTGCGGTGAGTACCGAAATCATGGGCATCGAGGCGGCCAAGGCCCGTGGCGCCATGGCGCTGTTCGGCGAGAAGTACGATGAGCAGGTGCGTGTGCTGAGCATGGGTACAGAAGGTTTCTCGACTGAACTCTGTGGCGGCACCCATGTGCAGCGTACCGGTGATATCGGTCTGCTGAAGATCGTTGCCGAGAGCGGCATCGCTTCGGGCGTGCGGCGTATCGAAGCCGTGACGGGCGCCGGTGCCCTGGCCTGGATAGAGGCGCTGGACGCCACCTGCAGCACCATTGCCAGCCTCACCAAGGGCGGGCGAGATAACCTGGCCGACAAGGTGCGTGGCCTGGTGGATCGCACCCGTACGCTGGAGAAAGAGCTGGAACAGCTCAAGGGCAAGCTGGCCAGTCTGCAGGGCGGCGAACTGCTCGACAAGGCGGTCGAAATCAAGGGCATCAAGGTGCTGGTGGAGCAGCTTGAGGGTATCGAGCCCAAGGCGCTGCGTGACACGCTGGATCAGCTGAAGAACAAGCTCGGCAGCGGCATCGTCGTGCTGGCCGTGACCCAGGACGACAAGGTGAGCCTGGTGGCCGGTGTCACCAAGGACCTGACCGGACGCGTCAAGGCCGGTGACCTGATTCGTGAACTGTCCGCCAAGGTCGGCGGCAAGGGCGGCGGTCGCCCGGATATGGCCCAGGGCGGGGGTAACGATGTGGCGGCACTGCCGGCGGCTCTGGCCTCGGTAGCGGCATTGCTGGAAACCACACTTTAAGGCAGCAGGCGGCGTGCGCACCAAGGCAATGGTGGAACCTGGCAGGCAGCTTCAGGTTTCTGCCGGGGTGCCCGCGCTGGCTGGTAATTACTAGGCACTAGGGGCCGCCGTGTTGGCGGTGAAAGGATCAGACAGAAGATGGCTCTATTCGTACAGAAATACGGCGGCACGTCCGTGGGTACTGTAGAACGAATCGAAGCGGTAGCGGACAAGGTAAAGCGCTTTCGCGACGAGGGACACGACCTGGTAGTGGTGTTGTCCGCAATGAGTGGCGAGACCAATCGCCTGATCGGGCTGGCCAAGGCGATTCAGGACGAACCCTGCCCGCGGGAAATGGACGTACTGGTGTCGACAGGTGAGCAGGTGACCATTGCGCTACTGTGCATGGCACTGGAAAAGCGCGGCGTCAGCGCGCGTTCCTACACCGGTGGCCAGGTGCGCATCCTGACCGACAGCGCTCATACCAAGGCGCGTATTCAGGACATCGAAGTCGACCGCATGCGTACGGACCTGGCCGCAGGGCGGGTTGTTGTCGTCGCGGGCTTCCAGGGCATGGACGAAGCGGGCAATATTACCACCCTGGGGCGTGGCGGTTCGGATACCACCGGTGTGGCCCTGGCGGCGGCGCTCAAGGCCGACGAGTGCCAGATCTATACCGATGTGGACGGCGTCTACACCACCGACCCCCGGGTGGTGGAAGGGGCGACCCGCCTGGAAAAAATTACCTTTGAAGAAATGCTGGAAATGGCCAGTCTGGGTTCAAAGATATTGCAGATTCGATCGGTCGAATTCGCCGGCAAGTACAAGGTGCCGCTGCGTGTGCTGTCCAGCTTTGTGGAAGGCCCGGGCACCCTGATTACCATAGAGGATGAGGATACAGTGGAAAAACCAGTTATCTCCGGTATCGCTTTTAACCGCGACGAAGCCAAGCTGACCGTGATTGGCGTGCCCGATATCCCGGGTGTGGCGTCGCGCATTCTGGGCCCGATCAGCCGTGCCAATATCGAAGTGGACATGATTGTGCAGAACGTGGCCGCCGACAAGACCACTGACTTCACCTTCACCGTGCACCGTAATGACTTCGCCAAGGCCGAGTCCATTCTGCGCCAGGTGTGTGCAGAGCTGGGCGCCCGCGAGGTGGCAGGCAACAACAAGATCGCCAAGGTATCCATCGTCGGTGTGGGCATGCGCTCGCATGCCGGTGTGGCGAGCAAGATGTTCGATGCCCTGGCGCAGGACAACATCAACATTCAGATGATCTCGACATCGGAAATCAAGGTGTCGGTGGTGATCGCGGAGAAGTACCTTGAGCTGGCTGTGCGCGGGCTGCATTCCGCCTTTGAGCTGGATAAGGCCGACACCGTTAGCGAATAGTGGCTTTTGTGAAGTAGGCTATAGTTAATTCGGTCTATGCTGAGCCTGGTTATTGCATCAGTTTACAGGCACTTACTGTACTATCTGGCGCTAGGGTAACCGGGCTCGGTACCGTCTGTATTGCTGTGGTTCGATGGGAAAAGGAAATAGCGGGCGGTTGTGCCAGAAGGCTGGCTGATGATCCCTATGGCCTGCAGTATTCTAGGAAAGCTTAAGGAGATCCAACAGATGTTGATTCTAACCCGCCGCGTGGGCGAAACATTGATGATCGGTGATGATGTCACCGTTACCGTGCTGGGCGTCAAGGGAAACCAGGTTCGCATCGGTGTCAATGCCCCGAAGGATGTTTCTGTACATCGTGAAGAGATTTATCAGCGTATCCAGCGCGAAAAATCCGACGATCACGAAGATCAGGAATAAAAGTAAAAAAACGCTTTTCTTTTGAAAATCAATCTCGTATATTACGCCCCGTTGTCGCGGTGAGATGGCCGAGTGGCTGAAGGCGCACCCCTGCTAAGGGTGTATATCTCTTGGGTATCGAGGGTTCGAATCCCTCTCTCACCGCCATTTTTCAGGTAAGCGCCCGTAGCTCAGCTGGATAGAGTACCTGGCTACGAACCAGGCGGTCGCACGTTCGAATCGTGCCGGGCGCACCACTTGAAA
>JBFGZM010000234.1:0-6103 GCA_041586815.1 Marinobacterium sp.
ACTCGTCACCGCATCGTTCATGCACTGTCCCCCGCCAGATTAGGCCTCCTATCCTACCCCTGCAGCGGCAAAGCTCAATGGTCCTGCACGCCGGACCGGGCACAGCCACCACCCGACCCTCCATTTCCATAACAATGTGAATAAAAAAAACCAAAAAAAGACCAAAAAACTTATGGGACTATTACCAGACCGTCGCAGGGACAACGACGGAGAAGGGAAATCACTGCCTCAAACGTGAAAAGCCCGTCGCACCTGCATGCAACGGGCCTGGGCTGCGTGTCAGAGGAATCAGACCAGCTGCTTGAGCGCGATCTCGAACGCCGTGCTGGCGATACCGGTGCGTTCGCGGGACTGCCCATGGGTCAGCGCCAGTGCATTGCGTACCGTGTTGGTCACATCATTGAAAATGGCTTCATCGCTTATCTCGACATCGCTGTTCATCAGGAAGGCAAACACCCTGGCCATGCCGCAGTTGGCGATAAAGTCCGGCAGGATGCTAACCCTGGAGTCCAGGTACTCGTATACCGGGCCGTAGAAAATTTCCGGATCGTTAAAGGGCACGTTGGCACCACAGGACACCACTTCCAGTCCCTTGTCGATCAGACGATCGAGCTGCTCCCGGGTCACCAGGCGGGAGGCCGCGCAGGGCAGGAATATTTCCGCCTCCATGTCCCAGATACGCGCCTGGACTTCATCGAACGACAGCAGGCCTTGCGCTGTCAGCTGATTGCCCTGCTTGCTGTGAAACAGCTCGCGTACCTGCTCGAACGACAGTCCCTCGGGTGCCAGCAGGCCGCCGGCACGATCGATAATGCCGACGATGCGCGCGCCCTGCTGCGCCAGGTAATAGGCTGCCGCCGACCCGACATTGCCCCAGCCCTGCACGATGACGCGCTTGCCCTGCACCTCGCCACCGTAGATGTTGTAGTAGTGGTTCACCGCCTCGGCCACGCCCCAGCCGGTAATCATGTCGGCCACGGTGTACTTGCGGGCATAGTCCGGCGTATAGCGGCTGTCTTCGATGATCTTGGCCACGCCCAGGCGAAGCTGGCCGACTTTCTGGATCTGCTCGCTCGTGGTGGGCTGGTAGTGCCCGTTGACCACCCCTTCCTGCGGGTGCCAGAGGCCGTAGCTTTCAGTGATGGGGATCACTTCGTGCACTTCGTCGACGTTCAGGTCGCCGCCGGTACCGTAATAATGCTTGAGCAGCGGTGCCACGGCCTTGTACCAGCGCTTGAGCACATCGAGCTTGCGCGGATCGGCCGGATCGAAATCGATGCCGGACTTGGCGCCACCGATGGCCGGCCCCGACACAGAGAACTTCACTTCCATGGTCTTGGCCAGGGACTCCACCTCGTGGCGGTCCAGCCCCTTGCGCATGCGGGTACCGCCGCCGGCGGCACCGCCGCGCAGCGAGTTGATCACCACCCAGCCTTTGGCCTCGGTTTCGGCGTCATGCCATTCAAAGACAATTTCCGGTGCCTTGTTTTCAAATGCCTGGAGTAATTCTTTCATCGTTTTATACCTGTTGTCGTCATAACGGCACTGCCGTTTCCCCACCGGAAACATTGCACGGCAGGGTTATATAAGAAGTTCAGAGGTTGTACAGAAACAGTACCGCCAGGCCGACTGGCGTCAGGTAGCGCACGACAAACAGCCAAAGCCCGTGCACAGGACCCGCTCCCAGTTCTTCTGCGGTTGAAGCCTTTTTCATCACCCAGCCCACAAACACTGCCGTCAGCAGCGCCACCAGGGGCATCATCACGTTGGCCGTCAGAAAGTCGTACAGATCAAACAGCGTCTTGCCCTCAAAGCGCTCGAAGCTGTCCAGCGGCGTAAAGCCGGACCAGACATTCAGGGACAGCACCGTGGTCAGCCCCACCGTCCAGGCCGCCAGCCCGCCACTGATGACCGCCTTGACCCTGTTCATGCCCTGTTCCTCCAGCCACTGCACCACCGCCTCCAGCATTGACAGTGCCGAGGTCCAGGCCGCAAACAGCAGCAGCACGAAAAACAGCGTCGCTAAAAAGCTGCCGCCCGGCAGCTGACCAAAGGCCACCGGCAGAGTATTGAAGATCAGACCGGGACCTGCGCCGGGCTCAAGGCCGTTGGCGAACACGATGGGGAAGATCGCCAGTCCAGCCAGCAATGCCACTGCGGTATCCATTACCGCCACCAGCATTGAGGTGCGCACGATGGACACATTCTTGGGCAGGTAGGCGCCGTACGCCATCATCGAACCGCTGGCCAGACTGAGGGTAAAGAACGCGTGACCCAGCGCCACCAGTATCGCCGCCGCGGACAGGCTGGAAAAATCCGGCTCGAACAGGAAGCGTACCGCGGTACCGAAATGATCGGTGCTCATGCCATAGCCCACCAGCATCAGCAGCAACAGCAGCAGCGCCGGCATCAGCCAGGTCACTGCCCGCTCCAGACCACGGCGCACACCGCCGACTGAAACCAGCACCGCCAGCACCATAAACAGGCTGTGCCAGAGCGTCAGCTCGAACGGGGATGCCAGCAGTTGATCGAACATCTCGCCGGCACGGGCACCATCCACCCCCACCAGGTTGCCCTGCAGTGCATGAAAGATATAGGGAATGGTCCAGCCGGCGATCACGCTGTAGAAGGACAGGATCAGGAAGGCTGCCAAAGTTGCCAGCCAGCCGATGGCCTTCCAGTGCCGGGATACGCCTTCCTGACGGGCTATTTCGCGCATGCTGTTAATCGGGCTGTGGCGTCCGCGCCGGCCCAGCATGACTTCGGCGATCATCACCGGAATCCCGATCACCGCGATACAGGCCAGATATACCAGCACGAAGGCACCGCCGCCGTTCTCGCCGGTGATGTAGGGAAACTTCCAGATATTGCCCAGGCCCACGGCCGATCCCGCCGCCGCCAGAATAAAGGCCAGTCGGGACGACCAGAGTGCCGGTGCCGGCGCGGCCGAGCCAATCGCCGGGGATGCGATAGAAGTTGAAGACACGAAGTGCTCCTTGAAAACCTGTTATTAGCGTTGTTATAGGTACCCGCCAGCCCCCGGGAGGGGCTGGTTGAGGTCAGATTGAGCAGATCGGATCGATCAGCCGTTCTCGCTGGGCAGCACGCCACGGCGGATCTGGTCTTCCTCGATGGATTCGAACAGGGCCTGGAAGTTACCCTCGCCAAAGCCCTCATTACCCTTGCGCTGAATGATTTCAAAGAAGATCGGGCCAATCACCGTATCGGTAAAGATCTGCAACAACAGGCCTTGCCCCTGGGTAGGCGCACCATCGATAAGGATATTGTCTTTGTGCAACCGGGCTACATCTTCACCGTGCCCGGGCAGGCGCTGATCGATGCGTGCATAGTAGGTATCCGGTGTGGTCAGGAAGCCAACACCGGCGCCGCGCAGGGTTTCAACGGTCTTGAAGATATCACCGGTACCCAGGGCGATATGCTGGATGCCCTCACCGTTGTAGTCGTGCAGGAACTCCTCGATCTGGCTCTTGTCATCAGTCGACTCGTTGATCGGGATGCGGATCTTGCCGCAGGGGCTGGTCAGCGCTCGGGACTTGAGGCCGGTCAGCTTTCCCTCGATATCGAAGTAGCGCACTTCGCGAAAGTTGAAATGCTGCTCGTAGAAGCCGGCCCACAGATCCATGTTGCCCCGCGCCACATTGTGGGTCAGGTGATCAATGTAGGTCAGGCCCACGCCCGCCGGGTGCTGGTCGACGCCGGCTATGGGGCGAAAGTCAACATCATAGATACTCTTCTCGCCATAGCGATCCACCAGATAGATCAACGACCCGCCGATGCCCTCGATCGCCGGAATCTGCAGCTCCATGGGACCGGCGCCGGACTCGACCGCCGTGGC
Organism: Marinobacterium sp.; assembly: GCA_041586815.1. Taxonomy (GTDB): domain Bacteria; phylum Pseudomonadota; class Gammaproteobacteria; order Pseudomonadales; family Balneatricaceae; genus Marinobacterium_A. The sequence continues at coordinate 3,857 of JBFGZM010000234.1, forward strand.
GCCACCGGCCACCAGCGCCCTGAGCGCGGCGGGCGCATCCGCCACCCGAAACGCCATGGCATTGGCGCTGGGACCATGCTCGTGGGCGAAATTCCGGGCACGGCTGTCGGGCTCGGCATTGAGGATGAAATTAATGTCGCCCTGGCGGAACAGGGTAACGTTTTTGCTGCGATGCCGGGCGATGGCGACAAAACCCAGGCTTTCAAACAATTCGGCGAGTTTTTCCGGTGCCTCGGAGCAGTACTCAACGAACTCGAACCCGTCGGTACCCAGGGGGTTTTCCCACAGGTCAGTAGTTACAGCAGTTTGTGCTTGGGCCATTGTTATTATCTCCATCCATACCGGTTGTGCTGGCAAGTGATTCGGCGCGGCCTGGTGAGCCGCGCCAGCTGATGGGGAAATAGCTTAAGGCAAAGACCGCGCGTTTATTTTGCATATAACGCCTCTACAGCTTAACGTTTACAGGATTCCCGCATAAAAAAGGCTAAAAACGTGAGAAGCATGCACTCCATCGCGCTGGATCGTCAGGACATCAAGATTCTCGAAGCTCTGCAGCACAACGGCCGGCTCAGTAATGTGGAATTGTCGGAGCGGGTACACCTGTCCGCGTCCCAGTGTCAGCGGCGGCGTCAGAAGCTGGAAGAAGCCGGGGTGGTGCGCAACTATATCGCCCAGCTGGACCCGGAAAAGATCGGGCTGGGCGTTATGGCGCTGGTCAGCGTATCGCTGGACAAGCACAGCGATAAAATTGCCGAAGCATTCCGCCTCTCAATTATCGAGTACCCGGAAGTCCTCGAATGCTGGGGAGTAGCCGGTGATGCAGACTACATACTCAAGGTCATTGCCCCGGACCTGAAGGCCTTTGCCGATGTCACGTTGCACCGGCTTCTGAATCTGCCGATGGTCTCCAACGTCAAATCCAACCTGTTGCTCCAAACACTGAAGTCCACCACCCAACTGCCGTTACGCTGGTCGATCTGAGCCAACAGCAAACGCCGAAATTCTCTGTTTCACGATGCACTTCCTGTACTCAGGTCACTCTGAGCCCGTCGGCAAACCTGGTCAGACACAAAAAGGCCGGCAATCAATGCCGGCCCTGTCACCAAGAGGCTGGCCAGAGGCGCCAGCCGGGACGCAGGATCAGAAATCCAGTCGCCCTTCCAGTATCAGTGCACGCCCTGGGCCCGGTACGCGCCCGGCCGGGCTGACATCGGCACCACGGAAGTAGTAGTCCTCATCCAGCAGGTTGGTGGCTGCGACAGCAAGGTTCAGGTTGTTGCCGCTGCCCAGGGCAATATCCCGCCCCAGGCGTGCATTGACCAGGGTATAGGACGGCAGTTTGCCGGCATCGCCATTGGCGGTTTCCACCTCGGTGTTGGCAGCATCGCTGAAGCTGTCGCTGGCATACTGGGCGCTCAGGCTGGCCTGCCACTGCTGGTACTCATAGCCCGCCCGCAGGCTGAGATGATGCTGCGACGCGTTCGGCAGTTCGTTGCCGGCATTGGCACCGGTGAGCTGCTCGGTATCCAGGTAGGTATAACCCATGCCCAGGCTCAAGCGATCGGTGGCCTGCCAGTCCGCTTCCAGCTCGATACCCTGGTGACGGGTTTCGCCCAGGTTCTCGTAGCGGTCCTGCGCCTTGTTGTACTGAATCTGATCGTCATAATCGATACGGAACAGCGTGGCCGAGGTCGCAAGCACAGGCGTCGCCTGCCAGCGGGCACCCAGCTCGTAGTTCCAGGCGGTTTCGTTGGCTACGTCCTCTGCCTTGGTCGCCTGGGCGATCTGTACAGGCACCAGGGAGCGCTGCGTATTGGCAAACAGAAACACCCTGTCGGTGGCCTGCAGCCCCAGAGTCAGACCCGGCAGGATTTCATCCGCATTGTTGGTCGACTCGGTGCCTGCAAGTTCGTCGACAAAGTCCATGCGAACATTCTCGTATCGCAGTCCCGGTGTGACTTCCAGCCGGCCGTCCATCAGGCTCAAAGTATCGCTGACATAGACAGCCACGGCGCTGGTTTCCAGATCCCACTTGCGCACCGCAGCATAGCTGCCGCTGGCCAGCTCTTCGCGGTTGACGTCGAAGTCCACCTGCTCGGAGACATAGCGCGCTCCCACAGTCAGAGTGTGATCGCCCTGCTGCACCGTCAGGCGCGGCTCGGTACCCCAGACATTGAAAATACGCGGCGAATCGGCCACGTGAGTGGCATCGGCTTCGGGGTCGGCCCAGTGGCCGCCACTGACCAG
>JBFGZM010000235.1:0-6098 GCA_041586815.1 Marinobacterium sp.
ATCGCCAACGCGCTGACGACGCACGGCATCGGCACAGGCGGTGAGTGCATCCAGCTCGGCCCCTTCGGTGCCAAAGAGCACCACAGCCTGGGCTTCACTCAGCTCCTCACCGTCCAGGGCCTGCTGCAGGATGGCACGCACCTCTGCGCTTACAGCCGGGTTGAAAAGCTCCTGCGGCACGATGGGTGCCGGCACAATGTGGTGGGGGACAGCAGCATTCATGGCTTTTCTCCTGTTCAGTGACATTGCGCCAGCGCCAGACCATCGCCACGGGCGATGCCGGCCAGACGGGCAGCGATGGGGGCGGCGAAGAAACGCTCCGGGTATTGCTGGTAGTGGGGGTACACGGCCAGACGCTCATCCAGACCGTAGCCACTGTCCGCGGTGGCGCGGCGCAGGGAATCGATCTGCGGCCAGGCGCGTTCGGGATTGATGTGATCCAGCGTCAGCGGGGAAATACCGCCCCAGTCATTGATACCCGCCGCGATATAGGCGCCAAAGCGCTGTTGCAGATTGGGCGGTGCCTGCACGCTGATGCTCGGGTGCAGCAGCAGACGGGCCAGCACCAGGGTGCGCACCATGTCTTCGAGATCCGGCTCCGGATGATGCGCCATGGCGGTTCCCGGTTTGGCACGGAAGTTCTGCACGATCACTTCCTGGATATGCCCATAGCGGCGGTGCAGGTTATTGATGGTGATCAGGCTGTCGACCCGCTCGGCCCAGTTTTCACCGATGCCGATAAGGATACCGGTGGTGAAAGGTACGCCCTGCTCGCCGGCACGCTCCAGGGTGCGGATACGCTGTACCGGCACCTTGTCGGGGCAGGCGTAGTGGGCTTCACCGCGCTGAATCAGGCGTCGGCTGACGCTCTCCAGCATCATGCCCATGCTGGCGCTGACGGGCTTGAGCCTGTGGATATCCTCGTCCGACAGGGTACCGGCATTTACATGGGGCAGCAGGCTGGACTCGTCCAGTACGCGCTCACACATCTGCGCCAGATAACCCACCATGCTGCTGTGGCCGAGCCGGGCCAGCGCAGCGCGGGCCTCGGGGTAGCGCAGCTCCGGCTTCTCCCCAAGGCTGAACAGCACTTCCTTGCACCCCAGACGCTCGCCTTCATGCACCACGGCCATCACCTCATCGGGGGTCATGACGCGGGCATTGGGGGATTCGGGCTTTTGTACAAAGGTGCAGTAGCCGCAGTCGTCACGGCACATGTTGGTCAGGGGAACGAAGACCTTGCGCGAGTAAGTCAGGGTTCGGCCCCAGTGCGTATCACGCACAGCGGCGGCCTGCTGGCTCAGGGCCTTGAATTCGGCATCGCCTGCCTGTTCCAGCGCCAGCGCCTGGGTGCGGGTCAGCATCATGATTACAGCCTCCGTTATTGTTTTTGGTGGGGCCTGGGGCCTGTCGGGCTTAGCACTGGTTTACTGCGGAAAAGTCGACTTTGGTCATTTTTCGCACTCTTTCTTGTTAAATAGCTCCGCTATTCGCCTCAAAAGAGTCCAAAAACTGCCTCAAAACGGCCTTTCCCTCGCTACAACCGGCTAAGCCCGAAAGGCTCCTAACATTGTTCTAGTCAAAGGTTGCTTTGGCTTGCAGAAACTTTTTACCAAACGGTAAATTTAATCTACATCATATTTTGCCAAGTGGTCAAATATTTTTATCACGCGCAGCAACACACCAGGGGCAACGGTGAGAAACACTCATCCAAAGAACCCGACGAAGACAGCTGAAAGACAAGGTTGAAAGCAGTCAGATCACCGCAAGACGCGGCGCAAAAAGACAAAAAACCCGAGCAGGGCTCGGGTCAGATGGCGTTAAAGGGGGACAAAAACTCAGCGCAGGCCAATGCCCTTCAAAATCACATGGGTGAGAAAATCGCCGGCCTTGGTGAAATCAGAGGTTTCGAGTTTGGGCTTGCCCAGCGACAACTCAATCTGCGCGGAAAAATCCGCATAGGTCTGGGTGGATGCCCAGATCGTGAAAAACAGATGCTCCGGCTCGATGGGATCGACAATGCCATCGCGAATCCAGCCCCGCACCAGGGCAATATCGGCTTCGAGCTGGGGCAGCAGGCGCTGACTCAGGTACTCTTTCAGGTGCGGTGCGCCGTTGATGATCTCATTGGCGAACACCTTGGAACCGTTGGGGTGGGTGCGGGATATCTCAAACTTGCCGCGAATATAGTTTTCCAGCATCGCCGCAGGATCTTCGCCAGCCTGCTCCAGCAAGGTCATTTTCTCGAGCCAGAGATCGAGGATGTTCTTCAAGACCCGGTGGTAAAGGATTTCCTTCGACGAGAAATAATAGAGCATGTTCTGCTTCGACAGACCGGCCCGCTCGGCGATGGTTTCGAGCGAGGCGCCGTTATAGCCGAACTGTGCAAAAACATCCTCCGCCGCCGCCAGGATACGGACTTCATGGGCTTCCCTGATGCGCGAACGCCGCTTGGGCTTGATCTCTTCTACTTCCTGGGTGCTGTTCCCTGTCATTCACTCTGTTCCGATGCTGTGACTCATATACATGGCGATAATTTTACCACACGGGCAAACAGGCTGCTGTGCAGCCGTTGCCACCGCAAACGTGCAACCGGACACCTTCACCGGTTCAGCGCAGCAGCGTGCCCAGGCTCCCCTCCGGCAGCTGGTCCGGTGACAGGGTTCGCAGGCGCTTGAGCAGCATCTGCCGGGCCTGGAAATCGCCCTTCATCGACAGGGTATCAGTGAGGTGCAGGTAACGATCCACCATGCGCAGGCGCTCCTCCCGCCGGGCCTCATTGTCACGCGCAGACTCCAGAAAAAGCTGGGCCAGATTCAGCAGCGCGGCCGCATTCGCCGGGTCATATTCGATTGCCATGCCGAAATAACGTATCGCCTGGGAGACCTTGCCGACCCGATAATGCTTCACGCCCAGGCGATTCACCTTCAGGCTCATGGCCGGGTCCCGCTTGTCGGTATCCGGCGGCACCGGCGCCAGTAGCGGCACTTCTGGCTCCAGCAGCGGTACCTTGTCGGCACTGACATTCAACTGCTCACGCCTGAGATCCAGTGGCGTTTCACGCCGCTTGTTGAGGGCTTCGGCTTCGCGTTCCATGCGTTCGGCTTCGGCCACATCACCCTGATCCTCAAACAGCTGACGCCGCATCAGCACCACCTGGATCTTGCAGCGATCATCCCGGGGAAACTGAACCAGCGCCTGATTCAGGGCCTGATCAAAAGCATCCCGCAACTTTACTCCCTGACGCGCATCGGCATCCTGCAGGGCCAAACGCTGAATATTGGCCAGCTTCAAAAAGGGGTCGGGGGAGCGGTAGACACTGTGACGTCCCAGCACAATGGATTTGCGATAAGCTCCCTCGGCGGTGGCCAGTTGTCGTGTCTGGGTCGAGACACGACCCAGCTCCATCTGGCGCGGAATGCCCAGCGGACTGCGCGTCGTTGCATCCACCAGCGCCTCACAGGCAGCGGGAAGCTCCCCCAGGCGTTCATGCACGACTGCCAGCAGGTCATAGGCGCCGATCAGCAGCGGATAGTGCTCGATCAGCCCCTCAAGCACACCGACCGCATCACGCAACAGCCCCAGGCCCGCCAGCGCCTCGGCCAGATGCAGCCCGGCTTCCTTGTCCTGATTCTGCCAGTAGCGGGCTTCGGACAGCACCCGCGCTTCCTGAAACCGTCGCGCCTGAATCAGCAGTTTGCCCTTGACCTGCTGCACATGGTCGAACAGCGGGTCCTGGCGCGGCACCCGGTCATCGCAGGCGCCAATGGCACGGGACAGATCACCCATCTCCAGCGCCATATCCACCGGACGCAGCACCGCCTTGCGGCACACCAGACTGTCGAGACGCAGTTTGAGCTCATCTATACTGAAGGGCTTGGTCAGCAGCACATCGGGACGGCTATCGATGGCGTGCAACACCATCTCCTGACTGGCATCGCTGGTCATGAACACCCAGCCTGCACTGGGCTTGATGTAGCCGCGATAGCGCGCCTCTTCAAGAATCTGGATGCCGGACATCGCATCACTGCCATTGTGACCAAGCAGGATCAGGTCGTAGCCACCTTCGGCGATCAGGCTGAACACCCGATCGTTGATGCTCACCGCCTGAATGTTGTGTACCCCCAGACGGCGCAGCATATGAAAGATCGCCGAGCGGACATTGCCGCTACTATCGATCAGCAGCACCCGCTTGTCTGAATAGTCGACCTTCCTGTTCGTCACCGGACGCGATTTCCTTAGTGCTGCGGTTTCCATAGCCGAGTATAAGAGCCCGACCGGGATCAGGAAAAGCGTACAGCAGCCAGAACCGCAAATACATGGGGCAAAAGCTAATACCTAAAGCTAAAAGCCCTCGGTGGCAGGATTCGCTACACTGGTCGACATCAAGCCGAGCTGAAAACTGGCTGCGCCATAACAAAGACAAGAGTGCCCCACCATGACCACCGCGTTCATCACACACACGGATTGCAACCTGCACAACATGGGCCCGGAACACCCCGAAAGCCCGCTGCGGCTGCAAGCCATCTGCAAGGTACTTGAACGCACCGGCCTGATGCAGGAGCTGCAGCAGCACACCGCGACCCCCGCCAGCGCGCAGCAAATCGCGCTGGCTCACAGCCGACACCATAGCACCCGGCTCGAAGAACAACAGCCCGAAACGGGCATTGTCTACAGTGACGACGATACCGCACTCTGCCCCGACACCCTGCGTGCCGCAAGCCTGGCCGCCGGCTCCGCCGTCCAGGCAGCCGACCTGGTAATTGGCGGCAACAGCAAGAACGCCTTTTGTGCCATACGCCCACCAGGCCACCATGCCGAACACAGCCTGGCCATGGGTTTTTGCTTCTACAACAATGTCGCCATCGGAGCCCTGCATGCGCTGCAACAGCCCTCGGTACAGCGAGTCGCCATCGTCGATTTCGATGTGCACCACGGCAACGGCACTGTGGATATCTTTCGTGATACACCTGAAGTGCTGGTCTGCTCGACGTTTCAGTACCCCTACTACCCCGAGCGCTACCAGGACATTCAGCGCGACAATATCCTGAATTGCCCGCTGCCGGCCTACAGCAAGCCAGCCCTGTTTCGCCATGCCCTGGAAGACCGCTGGCTGCCGGCGCTGCAGGCACACAAGCCCGATATCATTTTCATTTCCGCCGGCTTTGACGCTCACCTCGAAGACCCCATGGCCGATCTGGAACTGACCGAAGATGACTACCGCTGGGCCACGCAACTGCTGACCGACGTCGCACGTCAGTGCTGCAATGGTCGCATCGTCTCGGTGCTGGAGGGCGGTTACAACCCTGTTGCGCTGGGCTTTTCCGTTCAGGCGCACCTGGAGGTGCTGGCGGGGTACTGATGCGCCCATGTAGAGGCCTTGGCCACTCATTTACGAACAGCAGGCGTGACGACGGGAATGAAAGGGATAAAGCCAGACGGTCGGATGCAGCCAGAGATGTGGCCCCGCTATTACATACGGTACGGCGATGAATGCTGAACGGGCGGAAAAGTCGGCGCACAACGCAAAAAGGGCCCTAAGGCCCTTTTACGATACGGTGTTTGCCGGCTATTAACCGACAAACTTGATCATGACACCGGCTGCCACCGCGGAGCCGATAACGCCAGCAACGTTCGGGCCCATGGCGTGCATCAGCAGGAAGTTCTGGGAGTTGGACTCCAGACCCAGCTTGTTGGACACACGGGCAGCCATCGGTACCGCAGAGACACCGGCACTGCCGATCAGCGGATTGATGGCATTGCCGCCAGCCATCTTGTTCATGACCTTGGCCATCAGCACACCACAGGCGGTACCGATACCGAACGCAACGATACCCAGTACCAGGATGCCCAGCGTCTGCACATCCAGGAACTTGTCGGCGGACAGCTTGGAACCGACCGACAGGCCCAGGAAGATGGTGACGATATTGATCAGGGCATTCTGGGCGGTATCGCTCAGGCGATCGACGACACCACACTCGCGCATCAGGTTACCGAAGCAGAACATGCCCAGCAGCGGTGCGGCATCCGGCAGCAGCATGGCCACCAGCAACAGCAGCGAGATCGGGAACAGGATCTTCTCCAGCTTGGACACGTGA
>JBFGZM010000236.1:0-6095 GCA_041586815.1 Marinobacterium sp.
CGCTGCCCTCGACACCGATAACTTCACCACAGCGCGTCGCCAGCGGCAGGGTGAAGTTGCCCAGGCCGCAGAACAGGTCCAACACCCGGTCACCGGTTTGCGGGTCGAGCCAATCGATGGCACGGGAGACCATCTGGCGGTTCAGATCCGGGTTGACCTGCAGGAAGTCGCCCGGTGCAAACGCCAGCTCCAGCTGGAAGGCCGGCAGGCTATAGGTGAGTGGCTGCTCTGTTTCAGCGCCGGCATATTCGCAGCCCTGGCTGCCTTCGAGGTACAGTTGCAGGTCGAACCGGCGGGCCAGCGGCTGCAGGCGGGCCAGGGTGTCGGCGCGCAGGGGTTTCTTGGTGCGCAGGGTCAGGGCGCCCAGATTGTCGCCATATTGAATCTGGGCGTGGGTAATGGACTTCAGGTCGTCCAGGCCTGTGAGGGCAGCGCGCAGGTCGCGGAACAGTTCCTGGGCGCGCAGGTCCAGTACTTCGCACTGCTCGATCTGCAACAGCTTGTTGCTGGCGCGGCGGCGAAATCCGATCAGTGGCTCGCCGTTGCGCTGCAGCTGGTTGATGCCGACGCGGGCGCTGCGTCGGTAGTGCCAGGGCATGGAGACCAGTGGTGTCTCCGTGGTTTCAGGGGTCAGGCTGCCGATGCGCCTGAGCTGATCCAGTGCCTGATCCTGCTTGAAGTGGATTTGCTGGGCATGTTGCAGGTGCTGCAGGTCGCAGCCGCCGCACTGGCCATAGTGCTGGCAGCCGGGCTCGGTGCGATCAGGGCTGGCGTTCAGTACTTCCAGGGTCTGGGCTTGCGCGTAGCGGTTGCGGTCGTCGTCGATGCGCGCCAGCACCTGTTCGCCGGGCAGGGCGCCGGTTACGAACACGGCCTTGCCATTGAGTCGAGCAACCCCGCGGCCTTCATGGCTCAGGCCATCAATGTCGAGGACCTGCGGGCTCTGGCTGGCACTCTTGCGGGCGGGGCCCCCAAAACGGATCGGTTTGCTGCGGCTCATGACAACTCTCGCTAGTGAATGGCGCGCATTCTAGCAGTCTATGGCGCTGGCGAAAATGCAGCGCGACCTAGAGCAAGGTTACTGGCAGGCAAAGTGCCAGATAAATCGCCACTTCGCTCAGTTGCTGAGCGGCACCCAGGCAGTCACCGGTGTACCCGCCCAGCCGGCGCCGAAACAGGTGGCACAGGTACAGGCGCAGCAGTGCCAGCACCAGGACAATCGCGATTGCACTGTGAGCAGGTAGTAGCAACAGGCAGGCAAGGGCCGGCACGGCGGCGATGAAGAGCTCGTTGCGGTTCATGCGACTGGCCAGCGGGCGTACCTTGCTCAGTTTATCGAGCTGTACATAGGTGTCGGTGTAAATCAGACTGACGGCCACAAAGCGACTGAGGGTATGGCCGGCGATCAGGGCGATCATGATATCGCCAAGGCTGGTCAGGCTGGCGAATTTGAGGCCCAGTACCAGTATCAGACCCAGGGCGCCGTAAGCGCCCAGCCGGGAATCCTTCATGATGCGCAGTGTCTGTTCCACCGTCCAGCCACCGCCAAAGCCGTCACAGACATCGGCCAGGCCATCTTCGTGAAAGCCGCCGGTGAGCAGCAGTGTACAGCCGGTGCTGAGCAGTACCGCGATGACAGTGGGGAACAGCAGTGAGAAAATGCCGTAGAGCCCCGCCGCGACAAGTCCGACCAGCAGGCCGACCAGCGGAAAGTAGCGGCTGGCGTGATTGAGCTGATCCTCGGTAAAGTTCACCCAGGCAGGCGCAGGGAGACGGGTAAAAAACGTCAGGGCGTTGAAAAAAAGCTGTAATTCCCGGGTCAAAGCGTTCATTCGGACTCGCATTCAGGCGTGCGCTTGGGTATATATGACGCGGCCACACTCTAGAGCAAAAGGGGCACCAGATCCATGAGCAGCCAGGAACATCCATTCGCAACCTATGTGCGCATTCTCGGCAAGGGCAAGAAGGGCTCGCGCGCTCTGACTACTGAAGAGGCCCGCGATGCCATGGGCATGATTCTCGATGATCAGGTACGGCCCGAGCAGCTTGGGGCCTTTCTGATGTTGTTGCGGGTCAAGGAAGAAACGCCAGAGGAGTTGAGCGGTTTTGTCAGTGCGGTGCGCTCACGCCTGCAGGTACCAGAGGGGTTGCAGGTCGATCTCGACTGGTCCAGCTATGCGGGCAAGAAACGGCGCCTCCCCTGGTTTCTGCTGGCTGCGCTTGCGCTGGCGCAATCCGGTGTGCGGGTGTTCATGCACGGCGCGCGCGGTCATATGCCGGGCCGTCTCTATACTCAGGACATGCTTGACCTGTTTGGCCTGCCATCCTGCAAAGACTGGTCCGCGGTGGATGCACAGCTGAGGTCACGCAACTTTGCTTTCATGTCTATCGATGAACTTTCTCCCCAGCTGGGTGACATTATTCAGTTACGTTCAATCCTGGGGCTGCGCTCGCCGGTACACACCCTGTGCCGGTTGCTCAATCCGCTGGGGGCGGAGCATGTTATCGACGGTGTCTTCCATCCGCCCTATGGTCCGATGCATCAGAAAACCAGCATGCTGCTGGGCATGCGCAACAGTGTAACGGTGAAGGGCGATGGCGGTGAGGCGGAGCTCAAGCCTGATTCTGAGAGCGAGCTGCAATGGATCATTAACGGCGATATGCAAACCCAGCAGTGGCCCAGGCTGCTGGCGCAGCGTGTCGTACGGGATGAAACCCTGCAGCCGGCAGAGTTGCTGCAGCTGTGGCGCGGTGAGCTGGAGCATGAGTACGGAGAGGGGGCGGTGATCAACACTCTCGCGGCCGTGCTCAGGTTGCTGGGGCGTGCTGATGCGCCGGACGAGGCAGTGCGTCAGGCGCGGGCGCTCTGGTCGGTACGAAACAAAGATGCGTACTAAAAGACTGATTTTTCGTGTAAAAAATATACAGCAGATTCAATTTGTGGATAATGGCTGTACTTATTTCAACCAACTGTTGCTTAATTATGCCCCATAGAATCATTCAGAATCGCCGTGCGTTTATCAAAACCCTGGCCGGCGCCGCGGCTGGGCTGGCTGGATCCGGTGCTATCGGCGCGCCGCTTATTAAGAACCCGGGTCTGGAGCGCAAGCTCACCCTGAACAACATGCACACCGGTGAAAAAATGACCGCGGTGTACTGGGCTGACGGGCATTACATGCCCCAGGTCCTGCAGGAAGTGGACCATCTGTTGCGGGATCACCGTAACGGTAGCTCCATCCAGATGGACCGTCAGCTGTTCGACTTGCTCTACCTGTTGCAGCGGGATGTCGGCTTGCACAAGGAGTTCCAGGTGATCTCGGGTTACCGCTCCCCTGAAACCAACGAGATGTTGCGCAAAAAGGGTCAGGGCGTGGCCAAGAAGAGCTATCACATGCAGGGCAAGGCGATTGATATTCGCGTTCCGGGTGTCCCTCTCAAGGATGTACAGCGCATGGCGCTGAAAATGAAAGCGGGCGGCGTTGGGTTCTACTCACGCAGCAATTTTCTGCATGTGGACGTCGGCCCCATACGTCACTGGGGCTGAGGCTTCCGATCCGAAGGGTTTGCATCGGTTTTGTCGACCGGGTAAACAAAAAAGCCGCTGTCCCCGGGGAGAGCGGCTTTTTAATGGCTGATCGAGACCAAGAGTGCTGCCGAAATGACTGTGGCGGTCAGTCTTTGCGCAATCGATCCGATATGGCGATGGGCGAGGGGAAGTTGAAAATGACCAGGTAGCTGGAGAACAGGAAGGTCAGGATGGTCGTTGCCTGGATCACATGGGAGGCTTCCTGGCCGATCAGGGCGGCGCTGGTGGCCACGTAGGCGATCAGCAGCGAGAACTCGCTGATCTGGCCGAGGCGAAAGCCTATTTCCCACGCCAGCTTCTTGCTTTCGCTGATGCGATACAGCAGGAAACGGAATACCACCGGTTTCAATGCCAGTACCAGCGCGGTCATCACCAGGGATGGAAGCAAAATGACGTTAACCAGTGCCAGATTAAAGCTGGCGCCGATGGAGAAAAAAAACAGAATAAGGAAAAAGTCCCGCAAGGGTTTCAGGCTGGTGGCGATGTATTGCGAGATCGGGCTGGTGGCCAGGGTTACGCCGGCGACAAAGGCGCCCATTTCTGCGGAGAGACCGATGGCCTGGGCAAGCTCCGCCATACCCAGGCACCAGCCCAGGGCAAGCAGGAAGATGTATTCGTGAAAGCGGTCAAAGCTTTGCAGCAGTCGCAGTAAGACGTAACGCACGAACAGGAAAGCGCCTGCTGTCATCAGAGGCAGGGCAACAAGTGTTTTCAGGAAGGCCCAGGTGCCACTCTGGCTGTCGTCGCTGCCGCTGTAGAGCAGCAGCAGGACCAGAATTGCAATGACGTCCTGGAGCAGCAGCAGGCCCACTACCAGTTCGCCGGTATGGCGATGGTGCAGCACTGTGGTGGGCAGCAGCTTGATGCCGATGATGGTGCTGGAGAACATCAGGGCCGCACCAATAATCAGCGCTTCGGTCTGGCTGAAACCGAAGGCGAGGCTGGCGCCGTAACCCGTTGCCATGAAGATCAGTGAGCTGCCAATGGCCACCAGGGTCGCTTTTTTCAGCATGTGCAACAGGTGGCTCGGCTGCATGTCGAGCCCGAGCAGGAAGAGCAGAAAGATGATGCCGATATGGGAAATGTCCGCCAGCAGGCGCGTGTCGGATACGAAGCTCAGCCCGTAGGGTCCCAGCAATGCACCGAGTACGATATAGGCGACCAACAGGGGCTGGCGGGTATAGAGGGCTGCAGTGGCGAGAATCGCTGCGCCGGTAAAGATCAGGAAAAATGAGAATACGAGACTCTGTTCCGCCATAAATAGAGGTTTCCTGTGTTACTGCGCCGGCTTGAACTCAGTGTAACAAACTAACCGAGCTTAATGTCGGCCCAGCGACGCCGTCGCCAGATGCCGATAAATACGAGCGACGACAGGCTGCGGTGCACCAGCTGGACCAGCCAGATGCCGGTCAGTCCGAAGCCAAGGTGAGGGCCAAACAGCCAGGCCAGTGGCAGGTAAAACAGCCATTGGCCTCCAACGGACACCATCATGACCAGTCGATGTGCGCCGGCGCCAAGCAATGCCTGGGTCAGCACCAGGCTCGCGGCATCCAGGCAGATGGCAAGGCCGGTGATCTGCAGTGGCAGTCGAGCCTGCTCAATCAGCTGTGCATCTGTGATGAACAAGGCAAGGATGTGATCGGGCGCGAGCCACATTGGCAGGCTGAGAAGGCAGATAATGACCAGCGCTGTCTTGATGACATCCCAGCCCCATTGCTGTGCCTCCCGTGGCTGGTTCCGTCCCAGGGCGTGACTCACAAGGGATGTGGACGCCATGCCCAGGCCCACACCCGGCAGGATCAGGAAGAGGGCCAGGTTGAGCAGAACGTGGGCGATAGCCTGCTCCTGGGTGCCGATTTGCCCAATGATCCAGAACAGCACGGCGATGGCGACGGCGAAGAGCAACTGCTGCAGGGAATGGGGAAGCGACAGCCGCAGCACGGTCGCGAGCGCTCGACGATCACGCTTGGCCCGCAGGAAGCCGTGTTTCCTCGCATCGCGCCAGACCAGGCCTGAGTTCAGAAGGCAGCCGACGCAGAGGGCAATACTGGTGCCCAGTCCCGCACCCGCAGCTCCGAGCGCCGGCAGCCCGAGCGCACCGAAGATCAGGCCATAGCTCAGGACAACATTGATCAGGTGCATCGCGAGAAGCAGGCGCAGGTGGACCATGGGTCTGTAGGTGCCGTTCCACCAGCCGCGCAGGGAAAAATTAATACCCACGGCGCTCATGGCGAGAATGCGGTAGTCGAAATAGTCGTTGGCGATGGTCAGCACCGCCGCATCGCGGCTCAGCAGGCTCAGCAGGCTGTCGGAGAAGCTGGCAAACAGCAGGCTCAGGGGCAGGGCGATCGCCAGTGCCAGTATGATACCGGCATTGACCGGTCGGGCCATTTCCCTGCGCCGGCCTTCGCCATGGCGCCGTGCCACCAGGGACTGCACCGCCGACGACAGGCCGATAATGCAGCTGATGGCGATGAAATTGGCATAGCCAGCAATGCCGACCCCCGCC
>JBFGZM010000237.1:0-6062 GCA_041586815.1 Marinobacterium sp.
CAAGGGCTATTCAACCCTCAACCTGTCCCGTGCAGTGGAGGAGGGCGGCACCCTGGTATCACCGCTGGTACCCTGGAATGCCGGGGGGGCCTTCGTGATTACCGCACTGGGACTGGGCATCGCCGATGGCCAGATCGAGAACCTGCTGTACATTCCACTGGCCTTTGCCTGCTGGTTGTCGCCCTTGCTGGGCATCGTTTTTGGCTACCTTGGCTGGTTCACACCCAAAGCCTCGAAGGCCGAGCGTCAGCGCTGGCAGGATGCGGGCGAGGCGATTCTGTCACAGGATCATTCAACAGGCAGCGCACAGGGTGACAGGAGCAGCGCGCGCCGCGCGGCTCCGACGAGGGCCTGAATCGTGGCTGCTTTTGATCGATCGAGACGATGAGCGAGCTTGCAGGGTAGCTGCTGCAGCGCTGGGGGGCGCTGCAGCAACGCTTCCTGTAACTCTTAAAATATCAGGTTCAACAACAAGATCTCTGGTGTATATCGTCCTGGAGGTCTTTTTTGTTTGTATTAAAAATAAGATCCATCTCTATTCACTTGATGGATTCACCCGCCCGTATTTTTGCATCGCGCCGGCTGAGACTGAGGGTTTCATTCAGGCTGGTGAGCTGTGCCTGCAGTGCATCGCTTTGGCCCTGTTCGGCCAAGTGTTCTGTGTGGCGCAGGTCCTGGGCGGCACGGGCCAGCCCCAGGGTGTCGCAGCTGCCAGCCAGGCGGTGGGCAAGAGATGCAGTCTCGAACAGGTCGTCGCTACTGATGGCTTGTTGCAGCTGGGGCAGCAGCTCATCCAGGGTGGCGCAGAAGAGGCCAAAGAGTGCGCGCAGCTTTTCGTCGCCGAGCACATGCTGGTGGGCGTTAAGCAGGGCTTCGTCCAGCAATGGTGGTGGCTGTGAGGGCTTTGTTGTGGTCTCCGGATCTGCCGCTTCGGGCGCCGAAAAGGCGGTTGCTGTGTTCGGGTCGCAGCATAGCGCCTGCAATGCGCTGAACAGTTTTTGTTGCTGCACGGGTTTGGCGACGACACCGCTGATGCCCTGGCTCAGATAGCGGCGGATGTCTTCGGGCCCCACGCTGGCGGTGAGGGCGATGATGGGGGTATCGCGGTTGAGTGACTGGCTGTCGCCACGAATCTTCTGGCTGGCATCAAGTCCGCTCAGGAGGGGAAGGTGCATGTCCATCAGGATGGCATCGAAGCGCTGCTGGCTGCAGCAGGCGACGGCCTGCAGGCCATCTTCGCACAGAGTCACCAGGTGGTCGTGGCGTTCCAGCAGGGCGGTGATCACCTGCTGGTTGATGGCCATGTCTTCGACCAGTAACAGGCTGAGGCTCGGCAGTGTGCTGCCTGGCAGGTGGGGCCCCGCTGGGTCGTTTTCGGTCGGCAGCCTGGCCAGGCACCGCAGGCTCAGTTCAAACCAGAAGGTGCTGCCCTGGCCGGGTTCGCTCTGTACGCCGATCTGGCCCCCCATGGCTGTCACCAGTTGCCGGCAGATGGCGAGCCCGAGCCCGGTACCGCCGAAACTGCGGGTGATGCTGTCATCGGCCTGGGCAAAACGCTCGAAAATGTGCTGCTGCAGCCCGGTCGGGATGCCGATGCCACTGTCCCGTATGCAAAAGCGCAGGTGCTGCTCCTCGGGCCGGGTGCCGGAGGGCTGATCGAGCCTGTGCAGCTGCAGGCAGACTTCGCCCCGGGGGGTGAACTTGATTGCATTGCTGAGCAGATTGCCGAGCACCTGGCGCAGGCCGGCTTCGCTGCCGTGAGAGGCGTCGTGCAGCCTTGGGTCCAGCTCAGCATGCAGCCTGAGGCCCTGCTGTTCGGCCTGGGCCTTCATCAGTTGTATCTGGTCATCGACGAGCTGTTGCAGTGAAAAGTCCCGGGCGGGGGGCAGCTGAACGCCGTGCTCGAGGCGGGCGTAGTCCAGCACCGCGTTGAGGGTTGTGAGCAGTGCTTCTGTGGACTGGTGCAGCACGCGCAGCTGCCCGCGTTCGGTGGCCGGCAGGTCGGCCTGTTGTAACAGCTGAATCATGCCCAGCATGCCATTCATGGGGGTACGGATTTCGTGGCTCATGGTGGCCAGAAACTGTGATTTGGCCTGGTTGGCGGCATCGGCGCTTTCCTTGGCCTGTTGCAGGCTTTGGGTGCGTTTGTCCACCAGGGCTCTAAGCTGGTCCCGGTTGTAACGCAGCGCCTGCTGTTCCTGCTCGCGCCTGTCGATGTCACGGCGAATAGCCAGACGCATGTCGTTCAGGGCGTTGACTACCTGGTCCAGCTCGTCGGCGACGGCGGGCTGGACGCGCTCCAGTTGCAGTGGCTGTTGCAGCTCCCCCGCACCGATACGGTGGCTGAAGCGCGCCATGCTTTCGAGATGCCGTGTGACCTGGCGCGAAAAGATGATCAGCAATACCAGTGTAATGAGCAGCACCAGCGCGCTCTGACTCAGCAGAATGTTCTGTCCGGTGCTCCAGAGGCGCTGATACACCGCCTGCAGGTCTGTGGTGACGAGCAGACGCCCGAGCTGGCGTTGTTCGCCCTGGGGCAGTGTATGGATCAGATCGAATCCGTGCTGACGGTAGGCCCCGGTGAGCAGCTGCAGGCTCTGGCCCAGGTTGAGATCCGGGCCTGGGCCTGTGTCCTGGAGTTGCAGCGCCAGGGTGTCGGGCAGGGTGAGAATGCCATTGAGCTGCAGGCGCAGCTGGGCTTCATCCAGATCCCACAGGCTTCGGGCCAGGCTGGTGAGATAGCTGCTGCGGATCAGTTCGAGGCGCTGCTCGATGGCCTGCATTTCACGGCGGTGGTCCAGGGTCAGCTGCAGTGCGGTGGAGAGCAGGATAAAGATGAAACTGCACCCAAGTACACGCAGCATCATGCGGTAGCCCAGCGGGTGTTCACGGGGGTAGCGCAGCAGGCGATTGAGGCCGGCAGGTTTATTCATGCTCCAGCGCCTGTGAATCGGGGGCGGAGTCACTCGCCAGGTACTGGTGGCTGTAAAACTGCTTCAGGCGGGACAGCGTGCCATCTGCACGCAGTTCACCCAGGCGGCGGTTGATGTAGGGCAGGTGCTGTTCCAGCTCGCCGCCACGGCGCACCGCAATGTAGTAATGCTCGGTGGTCAGGGTGCGGGGCAGGGGTTCAACCTTCCCCTCAAGGTTTAGCTTTAGGCTTTGCAGCCGGCCGGTTTCACGGCCCAGCGGCATGTAGTCGATTCGCCCGAGGGCCAGTTTGGAAAAATTCTGCTCACCCCTAGATACCCACTCGACCCGGCCGTTGCGGCGCACAAAACGATCGAACCGATCACCAAAGCTGTCACCCAGCAGCAGTCCGGCGGTTTTGTTGTCCAGATCTTCGAGGCGACCAAAGGCAAAACGGCGCTGGCGGTTCACAAAGACGGCTACCGGGTCGTCGAGTACATAGTCGTTTGCATAGCTGAGGTATTCCAGACGCTCATCGGTGATATAGGCGCTGACCACAATATCCACCTGACCTTCCCTGGCCTCGCGCAAACAGCGCTTCCAGTTGGCGCGCACATCCAGCTGTACGTTGTAGCCCAGCTCGCCAAACAGCCGCTGCACCACATCCGGTGCCACGCCACTGAGCTGGCCGTTATGATCCCAGGATAGTGGCGGATAGATCGGATGCCCACAGGCGACAAGGGGCTTTGCACCGACCGCGCCCGGCAGCACTAGGGCGGCAAGCAGCATCGCCGTGGGAAGCCATCGCATCAGCTGCGATCAACGCTCTGGGGGGTGAACAGGTAGCCAGCGCCGTGCACGGTCAGAATCAGCCGGGGTTCCGCCGGGTTATCGTGTAGTTTTCGTCGCAGTCGGCCGATCAGGACATCGATGGTACGATCACTGGGCGCCCACTGGCGATTACGCATGCGATCCATCAGCTGGTCGCGGCTGAGGGTCTGGCCGGCATGGCGCATGAGGGTGGAAAGCAGCTGGAATTCGCCTTCGGTAAGCGCGGTGCTGTTGTGCTGGTCGTCGGTGAGCTGGCGGCTGTCCATGTTGAGTGTCCAGCGGTCGAAGGTCTTCAGATGTGCAGTCGGCCTGGTGCCGGCCAGAGCCTGCTGACAGTGGCGTACGCGGCGAATCAGGTTCTTGCCCCGGGCCAGTATCTCGCGGGGGTTAAAGGGTTTGGTGACATAGTCATCGGCGCCGCATTCCAGCCCGATAAGCCGGTCTATATCGTCATCCCGGCCTGTGACCAGAATGATGCCGATCTCGGAGCCAACCCGCAGTTCGCGGGTCAGGGTCAGGCCATCCTTGCCGGGCAGGCGGATATCCAGCAGTACCAGTTCGATACTTTCTGCGCGCAACAGGGTTTCGGCGTCTTCGGCGGTACTGGCGCAGAGCACCCGGAAGCCTTCGGTTTCGAAGTAGCTCGACAGGCACTGGCGTGTCAGTTCGTCGTCATCGACAACCATGACAGTAGCAACGGCAGACATCAAATGGGCAACTCCGTAGATCCCGGGAATTGCAGGCAGTTTACTCAATATCCACAGGCATCGACAGCAAGGCACCATTCTCTGTCGCAACGACACAGAATGCGGTGTTCTCAGGCAATGCTGTTTAAGGCCGTGGTGTTTTACAGGTGCCGCTGCAGACCAGGTTCCCCGCGGAACACGCAAGAGTGCGTGTGCGGTGTATTGCTGATTTTTTGGGCCCAGTGCTGCTAGCGCGGGTCGAGTTTGCTGCTGCGCCTGAACAACAGGGTGCCGTAGAAAATCAGGATATACCCGAGCAGTTCCAGTCCTTCCTGCACCATGTTTTTCACCAAAGAATCATGGGGGGAGGGCAGGACCAGTTCCCAGACAGAACCTGTGCCCAGAACACGGCTGAAAAACAGCAGAATGGCGAGGCCTATCAGGATGTGCGTAAAGGGTACCGAGTGCGTTGCCGCCGCCATTGCGGGCATGATGGTCTTGCGCTGGAAGGTGGCGATAAGCAGCGTGATCAGTGCCGTTAGCGAGGCCGGATATATCCAGAAACCATGGCTAATCTGGTCGAAAACCGCATCCTGCTCACGTATGAACAGGCAGCTGAAAAAGCCGGCTACGAGTGTATAGAAACCCCGCCCAAAGGGCCGTCGTGCCGACAACACCCAGAAAAGCACAGCGGAGCTCAGCAACAGCGCTTCCTGGGACAGCTCCGTTATGCTCGTTTCCGAAACACCGTCACTGAACAGGCCTGTGTCCAGAGTCACTGCCAGTGGTGCCCAGAGCATGGCTGCGCTAAGTACGAAAAATCGAACCATCGCTCGAAGGACGGTGGTGGTATGGGAACGGTTGTTCATAAAAGCAGTATCTGTTGAAGTTCGTGATGGCGCCACAATCGGCATGGTATTTCTGAACGCACCGGAATCTATTCGCGCCTTGAACAGGGCAGCCAAACCTGTACCCGGGGTAGTGCAACGAGTGGATTTTGTCGTGTTTACATTGTTGTGCGCGACTTAATAGCGTTGTTGACAATGTACCCGGGGGCCATTGCTACGCAAGCGGGGCAGTATAGCCAAGCTTATGACGGTATGCCATAGCCTGGAACCGGCACGCCGCTGGGCGTTCCGGGAATGGCAGTGCGGCGCCGCCAGGGGCCATAGGTGGGACGAACGGCATGGGATTCAGAAGGGCGCTGTGCTGACTGAAGGTTAACGAGACAGGCCCACCACTGGCACCTTGCCGCTATGTCTTAACGGGCATCTTGCGACGATGTTTTTCCGTTTTTGCAACAGGTTGTCAAGCCGCAGTGTAAAGGTGCTCAGGTCAGGGGGCGGCCCAGGGCATCAAGCAGATCAAGGCCGCGCTGGCCCGACCACAGCAGTGCTGCCAGTACGCAGGGGGTTGCCAGCAGGGTGCGAAATGACAGCCTTTGCGCGGGCCAGTAGCGCCCCAGCAGCCAGAGCAGCGGCAGCGCCAGTGCATAGATCGAGAGTTGCGCGAGCTCAACGCCAAGATTGAAACCCAACCAAAGCAGCAGCGTGTCGCCAGGGGCCTGGCCACTGGCCTGTTGCAGCATAAAGGCAAAGCCCAGGCCGTGCAGCAAACCGATCAGGAAGACGCGTC
>JBFGZM010000238.1:0-6023 GCA_041586815.1 Marinobacterium sp.
GCCTGCGCGCGCCTCACCCGCCCCGGCGGCAAGCTGTTTTTTTCGACGCTGAACAAGAATCCGAAAAGCTACCTGTTCGCCATTCTCGGCGCCGAGCACCTGCTCAGGCTGGTACCCAAGGGCACCCATGACTTCAACAAGTTCATCCGCCCGTCACAGCTCGGCCTCTGGATTCGCAATGCAGGCCTGCGCCTGGATGATATCACCGGCATGACATACAACCCGCTGACCAAGGTATACAAGCTTGATCCAAGGGATGTGGATGTGAACTACATGATGGCCGCGAGCAAACCCGAATAACATGCTGCGACCCGACACTCAGCTGCAGGCCGTTCTGTTTGACCTGGATGGCACCCTGCTCGACACCGCTCCCGACTTTATCTGGGTCATCAACCGCTTGCTGGCCGAAGAAAAGCACAGCGCGCTGAATTATGAAGCCCTGCGCCAGCAAGTCTCCAATGGCGCCAGCGCCATGGTTTGCACGGCTTTCAACCTGCCGGAAAATCATCCCCGGGTCGCAACACTGCGCCAGCGTTTTCTGGATATCTATCTTGAACATCTGGCCATCGAAACACGGCCGTTCGCGGGAGTCATGCCACTGCTCGACTGGCTTGAAAGCCAGGCAATCCCCTGGGGCATTGTCACCAACAAACCCGAGCTTTATACCCGAAAACTGCTGCAGCGACTTGACCTGCATCACCGGGCGGGCAGCATTATCTGCCCCGAGCAGGTGCGCGAGCGCAAACCCCACCCGGAGTCCATCTGGCTCGCCTGCGAGGAACTGGGCTGCTCACCACAAAACAGTGTTTATGTCGGCGACCATATCCGCGATATCGAAGCCGGGCGACGGGCAGGCCTGCTGACCATCGCCGCACTGTACGGCTATATCGGGCCCGGTGAAGACCCCAGACACTGGCGCAGCGACCACAATGTAGACAGCGCCGGCGCGATCAAACCCCTGCTACAATCCCTCTATAGCCTGAATTGAACCCGGCCACCGGCCTGTGAAGGAAGATTCATGTTCGAATACAAAGCTCCGGAAAACCTGCTGCAAGACCGCATTATCCTCGTCACCGGCGCAGGCTCTGGCATCGGCCGCGCCGCCGCCTGCGCCTATGCAGCCCAGGGCGCTACCGTGATTCTGGTGGGTCGCACACTGGAAAAACTGGAGCAGGTATACGATGAAATCGAAGCCGCCGGCCATCCCCAGCCCGCCATAGTGCCACTGAACCTGGAAAGCGCCAGTGAACACGAATACCTGGAGCTGGCCAACACCCTGGAGCAGGAATTTGGCCGCCTGGACGGACTGCTGCACAACGCCAGCCTGCTAGGCTTGCGCACCCCCATGGAATCCTACGACCCGGTCGTGTGGAACCAGGTCATGCAGGTGAACGTCAATGCCGGCTTTATGCTGACACAGGCCCTGATTCCTCTGCTGAACGAAAGTGAGAACGCCTCGATAATCTTCACAACCTCCGGCGTCGGCCGCAAAGGCAAGGCCTTCTGGGGCGCCTATGCCGTATCAAAATTTGCAACAGAAGGCATGGCACAGGTTCTTGCCCAGGAACTGGAAAACACCAGCAATATTCGCGTGAACTGCATCAACCCCGGCGCCACCCGGACCCAGATGCGCGCAAACGCCTACCCGGCAGAAAATCCGCAAGCCAACCCTGTGCCCGAAGACATCATGCCGCTGTATCTGTACCTGATGGGACCGGACAGCAAAACCGTCAACGGCCAGTCACTGGATGCGCAGTAAGCCAAAGCTTCTGCGATAAAGTTCAATCGAGGTCCTGCCAGGGCTGGCAGGTAAGGCGCGGCCCGTCCGGACCGCACCTGCAACTTACTCGCCCGAAGGCTTGCGACGCCCACCCACCTCGCGACGACTGCGCTGGCGCTTGTAACGGCGCTCCAGCACTTCCTTCTCCTTGGTATCGAGCTTGACCGGCCTTTTCTCTTTCAGGCTCAGCATTTTGCCAAGGCTGGCGATTTCCTTGGGCGTGAGCTCCTTCCAGGTGCCGACAGGAACATCGCTGGGCAGAAACAGCGGTCCGTAACGCACACGCTTGAGGCGACTGACCTGTATGCCCTGGGATTCCCACAGACGGCGAACCTCACGGTTACGGCCTTCCATGACCACACAGTGGTACCACTTGTTGGCACCTTCACCATCGAAGAACTGCACATCCGTAAAGCGGGCCATGCCGTCATCAAGCAATACACCCTCTTTCAGCCGAGTCAGCATGGCCTCGTCAACGGTTCCCAGCACACGCACCGCATATTCACGGTCAATCTGCGCTGACGGATGCATCATTGCATTGGCCAGTTCGCCATCCGTGGTAAACAGCAGCAGGCCGCTAGTATTGATATCCAGTCGACCAATGGCAATCCAGCGCCCCTGACTTAGCGGCGGCAGATGGCTGAATACGGTTTTTCGACCTTCAGGGTCGTGCCGTGTCGATATCTCACCCAGCGGCTTGTTGTAAATAAGCACGCGACGCTGGCTTTCCTTGTCGAAAACCAGCTTGACCTCACGGCCATTCATCAGAACCTGGGCCTTGCGCCCAATACGATCACCAAGAGTTGCCGTTTCACCATCAATGGTGAACCGCCCCTCTTCAATCCAACGCTCCATCTCACGACGTGAGCCCAATCCGGAGCGCGCCAGTACCTTTTGCAGTTTTTCATCTGACATTTGACGCTTCCTCTAAAACGAAAAAAGCTCTCCAAGAATGCCGTGGAGAGCTTCGACAGATAATAGCACGTAATTTATTTGATACGCGTATCTTCCTTGGTCACGCCGTGCTTTTCAAAGTACTCGTTAAACGCCACCGGTGTACGCCCGCGACCGGACCATTCATGGACAGCCCCAGAGGCATCCTTGATGCGATATTTTGCCCCTACCTTGCGCTTGGGGCCCTCCGAGGCCTTGATTGCCTTCAGGTCTTCAAGCCCGATACCCGCCTCGGCCATGCGCTTGCGAATATCGGCAATTTTCTTCAATCTCTGCTTCTCCTCCTGCTGCGCCCGGACTTCTTCCTCATGACGCTCCTGCAGGATTTCTTTCAGATCCGTCAGCACCTTTTCCACATCGGAAACCGACAGATCCTGGCACTGCTTGCGCAGGGAATTTTTGCGGGTGAGGACTTTCACAAAATCAGACATGGGCCGGGTACTCGCAAAGTTTAGAGAATGGATACAGCAATTATCGTTGCAAAACTATCAAATTCAAGCGAAGCGGCCTTATTTAAACCAGCAGACAGTTTTCTGATCCCATAACCTGACTTTTAGCCGACCTGTAATCAAAAAGGCATAAAGCTCTATTACAGCCTCAACCAAACGTGCCAACGGGGCCGGCACCCTCACGAACGATCTCTGGCACCCCGTCCACCAGATTAATAACGGTCGTGGCTTCCATGCCGCAATAACCGCCATCAATAACCAGATCGACACTGTGCTGCAATAGATCCCGGATATCATAGGGGTCCGCCAGCGGCTGATCCTCCCCCGGCATTATCAGGGAGGTGCTCATAATCGGCTCACCCAGCTCAGCCATCAACGCCAGCGCTATGGGGTTATCGGGTATCCGAATACCGATGGTGCGGCGCTTGGGGTGCATCAGCCGGCGGGGCACTTCACTGGTGGCATTAAGGATAAAGGTGTAAGCCCCCGGCGTATGCGCCTTGATAAGACGATAGCTCTGGTTGTCCATCTTCGCATAGGTACTGATTTCGCTCAGATCCTGACACACCAGGGTAAAGTTATGCTTGTCATCCAGCTTGCGAATACGCTGAATGCGCTCCATCGCCGACTTGTCACCCAAATGACACCCCAGGGCATAGGCACAGTCAGTGGGATATACCACCACGCCCCCCTGCCGGATTATTTCGGCAGCCTGCTGTATCAAGCGTTTTTGGGGATTGTCCTGATGTATCTGAAAGAATTGACTCACGATTAACCTGCCTGTCCTGATTCCCTAACAGGCCGCAGTGTAGCCCAGCGGGAAGGACTAAAGAAGAGAAGACAACACATGCCGGCACTCCGTATCCGGCGGCAAAAATCGCCCAAGTTCTACCCAGGGTTTGCCAGGCTGATGAAAATCGCTGCCGGCGGATACCATAAGATCCATTTTTCGCGCTATTTTCTGCAACTCCCGCTGATGCTCAGGCTTGATACCCGAGTAACTTACCTCAATCCCGTCGCCGCCGGCGGCCTTGAAATCCGTCAGCAGAGAACGCAACCGGGTAAAGGTCAGGCGATACTTGGTCGGATGAGCAAGAATGCCCACCCCCCCAACACCGTGCAGCAACTCAAGAGCAGCCGACATGGCAGGCCAGGCCATCTGCACGTCACCCACCTTGCCCGTACCCAGATAGTTTTTGAATGCCTGCTGCTCGGTATCACATACACCGGCCGCCACCAGCGCCATCGCAAAATGTGGCCGCCCCACCTGACCACCCCCCGCCAGCTCCATAACCGACGGCAGCAAATCAGGCAGCTTGCGCCCCATCAGCTTCCTGGCGATGCGCTGCGCCCTGTCCTGGCGCAACTCAGACAACTCGTCGAGGTAGCGCTGCAGCGACGGCGCCGACGGATCAAAACCCAGCCCCACCAGATGAACCACCCTTGAACCCCAGCACGCCGTCAGCTCGACACCAGGCAGCAAACGAACACCGGCCGCCTGAGCCGCAGCCTGCCCCAGCCCGATGGCGCCAATACTGTCGTGATCGGTGATGGCAAGCACCTCAACACCCTGTTCCGCCGCCCGCGCAACCAGCTCGACAGGACTCAGGACCCCATCGGATACGGTCGTGTGACAATGCAGATCATATTTCGGTAATACCATTACAGGGTCCGGTTTATAAGTCATGAACAGGCCTTTATACTGGGGCTCCACACAGTAGACATCAAGCCCATGAAACTTTTACTCGATTTCCTGCCGATCATCATCTTCTTCGTCGTCTACAAGACCAGTGGTGACATCATCCTGGCTACGGCGGTACTGATCCCAGCCACCATGCTGCAGATGCTGTACACCTGGATACGTACTCACCGCATCGAAAAGATGCAACTGGTCACCCTGGTACTGGTGATCCTTATGGGCGGGGCCACCATCCTCTTCCAGGACAAGACGTTTATTCAGTGGAAGCCCACTGTCGTGAACTGGCTTTTTGGCGCCGCCTTTCTGGGCAGTCACTTTATCGGCCAGAAAACCATTGTGCAGCGACTCATGGATGCCAGCATCACACTGCCAACTCAGGTTTGGCGCAACCTCAATATTGCCTGGGTTATATTCTTCATCAGCATGGGCATTGTTAATCTGGCGGTTGCCTACTCCATGAGCGAAGAGGCCTGGGTAAACTTCAAACTGTTCGGCATGCTGGGGCTGACACTGGTATTTATTCTGGCCCAGGGCCTGTACATGACCCGGCATATCCAGAACGATGCCTCGAAATAACTCACTCAAAAAGAGGAATAAAGCCAACATGTTTTACGCAATCATGGCCGAAGATAAACCCGGCAGCCTTGAACAAAGGCTGCAAGCAAGACCCGAGCATCTTGCACGCCTCGAACAACTTAAAAATGCCGGTCACCTGCTTGCCGCCGGACCTCACCCCGCCATCGATAGCGAAGACCCGGGCCCTGCCGGATTCACCGGCAGCCTGGTTATCGCTCAATTCAGCTCGCTGGAAGCAGCCCAGGCATGGGCCGACGAAGATCCCTATATAAAGGCAGGCGTGTACGCACGTGTGACCGTAAAACCTTACAAAAAAGTTTTACCGTAAATACACAATCTGTATGTTAGTATGTTGCCGATTAGCTATACCGTAACCGGTAGCTGTCTACAGCTGTGAAAAGTACCCCTGGCCACCACGGACATTGAAGGGTTACATTCAACCCTCATTCAGGAACCGTGGGAGAGAATTTGGGCTATTTTTATAGACTGACCACCCACAACAGGCACAAGGAAATCTTACTATGAAAAAGTTTGCCCTCTCCGCCGGTGTCGCTCTGGCTATGAC
>JBFGZM010000239.1:0-6017 GCA_041586815.1 Marinobacterium sp.
GAAATCAACCACTTACTTCCGACTTGCCCGCTCTGCTTGAGGGCTGTTAAAGCCGTTCTCCCTAAGCGAGGTGCGCATTCTACAGCGCCCCGGATCAGAGTCAACAGCCTGTTTAAAAATAACGCCATAAAAGTGCAAAAAAGCGTTAATCCGGCCCTAACACTACAATTCGAAACGCATATAGACCACAAACAAAACAACAGTCAACCAAAACTGTATGTACATAGCGGGAAAATCCGTCCGGAAACCCGCCACCCGGCCTGCGAAAAATGCGCCATCAACAAAAAGGGCGCCCTGCCGGGCGCCCTTTTTGTTGATAGCCATTGATGTCATCACAGCTGTCGCGATATCGCCGGATTAGCCGGCGACGAACAAATGGTGCTTTTTCTTGCCCAGCTTCACCAGGAAGTACTTGCCGAACAAGGCTCGTTCCGCACTGAATACCGCCGGCGCGTTGAGGTTGTCCTCCATGCCGAACTCGTCGCCATTGATAATGACGGCCTTGCGCTGCAGTGCATCCTTTACCTGTTTGCCGGAAGTCGCCAGCCCGGCATCGGCAAAGAGCGTGGTCAGCGGTGTTTCAGCCAGGCCAGCATGACTGAGGGCTGATGACGGCAGGCCATCAAGGCTTAGCTGAGCATAGTCGTTCTCGCCAAGAGTGGAGAGGTCTCCCGAGAATAGCGCCTCGGTGATGCGCTGTGCAGCGACAAAGCCCTCTTTTCCATGCACCAGCGTCGTGACTTCCCGGGCCAGGACCGACTGCCCCATAGGCTTGCCCTCACGCTCGGCATCCTGTTGCTCCAGCGCATTGATCTCTGCCACCGACATGAAGGTAAAGAACTTGAGGAAGCGGTACACATCGGCATCCGGTGTTTGCAGCCAGAACTGATAGAAGGCATAGGGCGATGTCTTGTTGGCATCCAGCCAGACAGCGCCACCTTCGGTCTTGCCGAACTTGGTGCCGTCGGCCTTGGTGATCAGCGGCAGTGTCAGCCCATGAACATGGGTGCCATTGACGCGTCGGGTCAGATCGATACCGCCGGTGATGTTACCCCACTGGTCCGAACCACCAATCTGCAGACTGCATCCATACGCCTTGTTGAGGTGCTGGTAGTCGTAGGATTGCAGAATCTGGTAGGTGAACTCAGTATAGGAAATGCCTGAACCTTCGCGCTCAATGCGCTGACGCACAGATTCTTTGGCTATCATCTTGTTGACGGTAAAGTGCTTGCCAATATCACGCAGGAAACTCAGCACATCGATGCTGGAGGTCCAGTCGTAGTTGTTGGCAAGGATTGCACCGCCTTCCGTATCATCAAACTTGATAAAACGGCTGATCTGGGTCTTCAGGCAGTTGCTCCACTGCTCCACCACATCCGATGTATTGAGAGCGCGCTCCTGGTCCTTGAAGCTCGGGTCGCCAATCATGCCAGTCGCACCCCCAACCAGCGCAATCGGGCGATGTCCGTAATCCTGAAAACGCTTGAGCATTAACAGTGGAACCAAGTGACCGAGGTGCAGACTGTCTGCCGTGGGATCAAAGCCACAATAAAGCGTGACACTGTTCTCATTCAGATGCTGATCAAGCTCATCTTCGCTTGTGGTCTGCGCAATCAAACCGCGCGCCTTGAGATCCTGTAACAGTGTCATTTCGCTCATTGCTTTCGAATACCCTGGATTCGGCCATCTTTAGGGCCGGTATTCTACCTGCCCGCCTGCATGCAAACAAACTGGCGCGAACTACTATCAATGTTTTGTTGTCCCAGCCGATATTCTATTTTGGCAATCCATCAAAGTTTGCGGTTAAATAGACCAGCGCTGGATTTTCTGTATATGGGTAGCATTGTGTTGAACATCATTAAAGTTATAGGTAATCGTCTCCCCGCCGTGCACTTGGTCGCGGTTTCTGTTTGCGCCGTCATTGTAGGCTTCACCCTGATGCTGGTACCTTCCGAGGAGGTGTCGGCAACACGGGGTGACCAATCGACCCTCAGATCCAGCCAGCAGGAAACCCTGAAACTGGACCTGAATCTCGATAAAGAAGCAGCAACAGCCACTGCACGCCCGAATACCACCCCCACCGTCAGCGAAGACAGCAGCACCGCGTCTGCAGAAACCGCTGCCACCAAGACGGTACCTGTCCCTGCGCAGCCCCCGGCGGAGCCCACGCCGACAGCTGAAAACTGGGTCGACTACAAGGTTACCGGTGGCGACAACCTCAGCACTCTTTTCAAACGCGCGGGCCTCTCGGCCCGTGATGTTTTTCTGGTAAGCGAAGCCACCAAGGACAGCGACGCGCTCAAGCGCCTGTACCCCGGTGAGTCACTGTCTTTCCTGATACAGAATGGCGAGCTGAAAAAACTCAAGCACTTGATCAACCCTCTGAAGCAGGTACTGCTGGAACAACAGGGTGACAGCTACAGTATCGATATTGTCGAGAAGACGCCCGACATCGAACATCGCTATGCCCAGGGCACCATCGAGAGCTCCCTCTTTCTGGACGGCGATAAAGCGGGACTTCCGAGTAACACCATCATGGAGATGGCGGCGCTGTTCGGCTGGGACGTGGATTTCGCGCTCGATATCCGCAAGGGCGACAGCTTTCGCGTGATCTACGAAGAGAAGCTGCTGGATGGCAAGGTCATCGGTACCGGCGATATTGTGGCGGCAGAATTTACCAACCAGGGTGATACCTTCACCTCATTGCGCTACACCGACTCCAAGGGCAATACAAGCTACTACACCCCCAAGGGTGAAAGCATGCGCAAAGCCTTCCTGCGCACCCCCGTCGATTTTGCCCGTATCAGCTCCAACTTCAACCTGAGCCGCCGCCATCCAGTACTGAACAAGATCCGCGCCCACAAGGGGGTCGATTACGCTGCCAGCACAGGTACACCGATCAAGGCTTCCGGCGATGGCAAGATCATCTTTCGTGGCGTAAAGGGCGGTTATGGCAATGTCATCATTCTGCAGCACGGCAACAACATCAACACACTCTACGCCCACATGTCCCGTTTCAAGAAAGGCCTTTCCGTCGGCAGCCGTATCAAGCAGGGACAGCTGATTGGCTATGTTGGCATGTCCGGCATGGTGACCGGCCCCCATCTGCATTACGAATTCCAGGTAAACGGTGTCCACAAGAACCCCGTGACCGTAAAGCTGCCCCATGCGGACCCGGTACCCAAGTCCGAGCGAGCCTCGTTCCAGGCCACTTCCCAGGCACTGATGGCACAGCTTGAGACCTATTCGAAAACCCAAGTCGCCAGTGCCGAGTAAGCTCGGTGCGGCCGCTCTATATCGGACTGATGTCAGGCACCAGCCTGGACAGTGTTGACGCCGTAGCCTTTGAATTCGACGCTTCCGGCTGTGCCATGCTGGCCAGTCACAGCGAACCCTTCCCCGCCCCCCTGCGCCAGCAAACCCTGGCGCTGATGCATCCGGGGCCAGATGAAATCGAGCGCCTCGGCCGGCTGGACCTGGACTTGGCCGAGCTGTTTGCCCGGGCCGCCAATAACCTGATCAGCCAACACCGACTGGACAGACAGCGCATCCGCGCCATTGGCAGTCACGGCCAGACCGTGCGTCACCGCCCCGAAGCAGGCTTTACACTGCAGATTGGCGACCCCAATCTCATTGCTGAGCGCACAGGGCTTTGTGTAGTCGCGGATTTCCGGCGCCGGGACATGGCTGCCGGCGGCCAGGGGGCACCACTCGTGCCTGCGTTCCACAGTGCCCTGTTCCGCAAGCCTGGCGCCAACCGGGTCATTCTGAACATTGGTGGCATGGCGAATATCACCCTGTTGCCGGGGGACATGACCCAACCGGTCACGGGCTACGATACCGGCCCTGGCAATGTCCTGCTCGACTACTGGATTCATCGCCACCAGGCACTCGACTACGACCGTAACGGCGCCTGGGCAGCAACCGGAACCCTGCTGCCCGAACTGCTGCAACAGTTACTGCAGCTGCCATTCTTCAGCGCCCCCGCACCAAAGAGCACCGGCCGCGAACAGTTCAACCCTGACTGGCTGCAGCAACGTCTGATAGAAACAGGGTTCGATAACCACGCCCCACAGGACATACAGGCCACCCTGCTGGAACTCACCGCAGTGAGCATCAGCAATGAAATCCAGCGTCTTGTGACAGCAGACGGCGCAGTATTTCTCTGTGGCGGTGGTAGTCATAACATGCTGCTGACGAAACGACTGGAAGCGCTACTGCGCCCTTATAGCCTTGCAACGACTACGGCACTTGGGCTGGATCCCGACTGGGTCGAGGCCTGCGCCTTCGCCTGGCTGGCCGGCTGCAGGCTGGACGGCGCCAGCGGCAACATGCCTGCTGTCACCGGGGCTTCAGGTGACCGGATACTGGGTGCCGTTTACTCTCCCTGAAGGCACCTTCCTTAAGGCGACAGTCATGGCAAGACCCGAATCACAAGGCCTGGATTAGTACGAGGCGGGAAATATCAGGCGGGAAAGCAAACGGACAGCGGGCGCTGTCCGTTTTGGCATTTAGATCGAGAAAGACGATCCGCAACCACAGGTCGTGGCCGCATTGGGGTTGTTAATCACAAACTGGGAACCCTGCAAGCTGACCTTGTAGTCAACCTCGGCGCCAGCCAGATACTGATAGCTCATGGCATCAACAACCATCATGACACCGTCATTATCCACGGCGGTATCATCTTCAGCGACCGCTTCATCAAAGGTAAAGCCGTAGGAAAAGCCGGAACACCCCCCTCCGGTGATATAAACCCGAAGTTTGAGGTTGGTGTTGTCTTCCTCCTCCATCAGGCTTTTCACCTTCGCAGCCGCCGCGTCGGTGAATACCATCGGGGAGCTCTGCTCAAAGGACTCAGTCATACCTACTCCAACTATACGTCAATCAGGCCACTATTCTTTCTTACCCAACTAAACTAGTCAAGTATTATGGCATCAACCCAACCTGGTTGAGACCGGCACGTTCGTCCAGCCCGAACATGATATTCATGTTCTGCACCGCCTGACCGGCGGCACCCTTGACCAGGTTGTCGATCACCGAAAGCACCACCACGGTATCATCGTCCTGCGGGCGGAAGACGCTGATTCGGCAGATATTGGCCCCCTTCACGCTGCGGGTTTCCGGATGGCTGCCCGCCGGCATCACATCAACGAAAGGCTCATCGGCATAACGGG
Organism: Marinobacterium sp.; assembly: GCA_041586815.1. GTDB lineage: Bacteria > Pseudomonadota > Gammaproteobacteria > Pseudomonadales > Balneatricaceae > Marinobacterium_A. The sequence goes on from JBFGZM010000239.1 coordinate 5,175, forward strand.
ATTCAAACAGCGCCTGCAGCCCGTCGTTCGGGTCCTTGAGAACGGAGTACAGGGTGGCATGAATGCCCCGAATCATTGGCGTGAGATGCGGCACGAAAGTCAGCCCCACCGGGCGTCCGGCGACATTGCTCAAGCCCTGCTTGATTTCCGGCAGATGCCTGTGACCGGCAACGCCATAGGCTTTCATGCTCTCACTGGTTTCGCACAGCAGTGCACCCACGCTGGCACCGCGCCCGGCACCGCTGACGCCGGACTTGCAGTCAGCCACAAGGCGGCGCGTATCCACCAGGCCATTCTCGATTAACGGCAAAAAGCCCAGCTGTGCAGCTGTCGGATAGCAACCCGGGCACGCGATCATCTGCGCACTGCGGATCTGCTCACGATTGACTTCCGGCAGGCCATACACCGCCTGCTCCACCAGCGCCGCTGCAGTATGCTCCATGCCATACCAGCGCGACCACAGATCAATATCCTTGATACGGAAATCCGCGCCCAGGTCGATAACACGCACACCCATTGCCACAAGCTCGGGCGCCATGCGCATGGCCACGCCATGGGGGGTGGCAAAGAACACCACATCACAGCTCGCCAGTCGCTCGACATCCGGCACGGTGAAGGCAAGGTCATAATGACCGCGCAGGTTGGGGAACATGTCCGCCACCTTGATGCCATCTTCCGAGCGGGACGTGATCACATCGACTTTCACATCGGGATGATTCGCCAGAATCCGCAACAGCTCCACACCGGTATAGCCAGTGCCGCCTACGATACCTACCTTAATCACATCCACCTCTCTTGAGAGTCGAAAACTGTTACCCTAATCATACAAAGCACACAGCCTAA
>JBFGZM010000240.1:0-5989 GCA_041586815.1 Marinobacterium sp.
ATCACCAATCACGAATATCCAGTCACTCTTTGACCTGCGGGTTGTCCTGCGGCCACTGTTTGATATAAACGTCCTGCTTGGCATAGGGTATTTCCACCCCGTGCTGGCTGAACAGCTTGTAGATCGCCACATTCAGGTCGTGGGAGATGCGACCCCGGTCCTGGGGGTGCCGGATCCAGCACATCAGGTTGAAGTCGAGGCTCGAGGCGCCAAAGCCGCGCAGGCGAACCCTGGGCTCCGGCGAGGTACAGACTTCAGGGTGCGCCATGCCCGCCTGCATCAGCAACTCGCCCACCTGGTCGACATCGGAGCCGTAAGCCACGCCCACCACGATACGAATGCGCACATTCAGCGGGCCACCGCTTTCGTTGATGATTTTGGCATTGGCGATAACGCCGTTGGGGATGGTGATTTCCACGTCATCGCGGGTCAGGAGCCGGGTGCTGCGCAGGCCAATGGCACAGACCTTGCCGCGTTCACCGGTATCCAGGTTGATATAGTCGCCGATCTTGTAGGGCGCGTCGGCGACAATGAAAAAGCCGGAAAACAGGTTCGCCAGGGTGTCCTTGGCGGCAAAACCCACGGCGATGCCGACAATGCCGGCGGATGCCAGCCAGCCCACCGGATTGATACCCCAGATCATCAGCAGTATGTAACTGCCGATCATGATGATGACCAGCTTGCTGGTCAGGTCGAACAGCGGCACGGTCTTGCTGTCGACGAGCTTGAAGCGGTTCTCGCCGCTCAGGGCTTCGAGCAGCAGGGTGGATATCCGAAACGCTGCCGTCATCCAGCTGACGGTGATCAGTGAAAACAGCAGATTGACGATGCCATTACCCAGCGGCATGTTAACGACGCTGACGGCAAGGGACAGGCCGAAAAAGAACACCGTGACGAATACCGGCTTGCGCAGGTATTGCAGCGCGGTGTCGTCAACCGGCGAGTGGTGCAAGCCGAGCAGCCGCCCGACGACATTGGTCAGCAGGGAGCGAAAACAGACCCCCAGCACATAAAACAGCAGTGCGATCAGCAGGAAGCCCAGAATGGGATAGTGCGATACCAGTTCCCAGGCCGGCACCATGGACTCCGGTATATAGTCACGGGATTCGCGCAGCAAATCGTTGATCGAAATATCAGCCACACTTGCAGGCGCTTGCGGGGTAACGTCTTCTGGCATCGTGTGCTCTCTGGGTGGCGAAAAAGTGTTGCCGGTTGTGTGTTACAGGATCAGATCCGGGTACTTCAGCCGGCATGTTCAGGGCATCGCTCGGCAGAATTCTACAGCACTCCCGATACCAAAACGAAGGAGGTTGGGAAGGTTTACTGGCAAATGTGCAGTTCCTGAGGGTCTTGGGCCGGCACTTTCCTCGCAGTGCGGGTGCGACTGCTAATCTCAATTCAGGCGCTCAGAAAGCGACTGCAATGGCCCGGTGCTTTAGCTGATGGGCCATTGTGCCAGCATGCCTGGATGGGCTCATCAGTCGAGTCTTTATTGGGGCGGAGCAAGGCTAACGTCAGGAGGTTGTCATGAACTACATCGATGGTTTCGTGGTCGCGGTGCCACGGGAAAACAAGGAAAAGTATATTGAGCTTTCCCGCAATGTCGCAGGGGTATTCAAAAAGCATGGCGCCCTGAATCTTGTCGAATGCTGGGGTGATGACGTACCCAAGGGCAAGGTAACGTCATTCCCGATGGCGGTGCAGTGCAAGGAGGGTGAGACCGTGGTGTTTTCCTGGATTGCATGGCCATCAAAATCTGTCAGGGACAAAGGGATGGAAAATGCGATGGCTGATCCACTGTTTGCAAAACAGGGCGACTCCATGCCGTTTGACGGCAAGCGAATGATCTTCGGCGGCTTTCAAATGATTGTAAACGAGTAGGCCTGGTTGTGGTGCGACAAGCCTGGCAGGTTCATCCCCATGACCGGGACATGGGTAAACTTAAGGCGTCAGTATCAGCGGGCTGCCCAGCCACTCTGCATTCTTCCTGCGGGGTTCGGTTGTACGGCTTTTTCTAATACCGCGGGCGTGACAGTTCGTCAGATCACACCGTTACTCTGTGCAGGTCGAGCTCTGCAGTACCGCCGAGGGTGCTGAAGACAGGGTAAATTACCGACTCAAACAGATGATGGTTTTACGACAATTAAAGTGCAGGGATGCGGGGGTAACGGGGGGCGATCGAGGTGGGAAAGCGAACGGGGCAGGCCCGTTCGCTGTCTGGCTGCGGCGTGTGCCGTATTAGTACGCGCCTGCGCTGTAAATCAGCTCGTAGCTGTGGCTGTAGATTTCCAGAATATTCCCGAACGGATCTTCCATGTAGATCATGCGATAGGGCTTCTCGCCGGGATAGTAGTAGCGTGGCTTCTCCATGCGCTTTTTACCGCCGGCGGCAACGATACGTTCTGCCAGCTCTTCAACGTTCGGATCCTGCACGCAGAAGTGGAATATCCCGGTTTTCCAGTATTCAAAGTTGTCCTGCGGGTTTTCCTGGTTCTTGAACTCGAACAGTTCGACGCCAATACGGTCGCCGGTGGACAGGTGGGCAATGCGAAAGTGATCCCAGCCGGCTCCGAATACATCGGTACACATTTCGCCGATGGCGCTGTCATCTTCGGTAATCTCGGTGGGTTTCATGATCAGGTACCAGCCCAGTACCTCGGTATAAAACTCAACGGCTTTTTCCAGGTCTGGCACTGAAATGCCAATGTGAGAGAAGTTTCTCGGGTAGGTGTTGCTCATACTCTTTTGCTCCTGTGTTCAAGTTGAGTGTAGGTTACAAGTATTAAATGATTACGTAAAATTATCGTTTGTCATCATTATGAGTATTAATATTTATGATAAATCCGGTCTGGTTGCGCAGTTTCTGTACGCTTGTTGAGGTGGGTCATTTCACCCGTACCGCCGAACGCCTGCACATGACGCAGTCCGGTGTCAGCCAGCATGTGCGCAAACTCGAAGATCTGCTGGAACTGCCGTTGCTGATTCGACAGGGCAAGCAGTTCACGCTGACGGATGCCGGCGAGCGTCTGTACCGTGGCGCCCGCGAGGTTATTCAGTCATTGTCCGATCTTGAACAGCAGGTGGGGGCTGACCCGGCGTTTGAAGGTGTGGTGCGGGTCATGTCGCCGGGGAGTCTCGGGCTCAAACTCTACCCCCATCTGCTGGCGCTGCAACAGCAGTATGGAAAACTGGTGATTGACTACCGGTTTGCACCCAACAGCGATGTGGAAAAGGCGGTTGCCAAGCAGGGTGCCGATATTGGATTCATGACGCGGCGTTCAAGCCTTGAGGAGGTGAGCTGTGAACCGGTTGCCGAGGAGGCGCTGGTGCTGGTCACGCCGGCAACGGTGGCCGACCCGAGCTGGGAGCTACTGCTAAGGCTTGGGTTTATCGATCACCCGGATGGCGATCATCACGCGGGGTTGCTGCTCAGTGCCAACTTCCCCCAATTTCAGCACAGCAGCCAGTTTGCAAAGACGGGGTTTTCCAACCAGATCAGCCTGATTCTTGAGCCGGTCAGCATGGGCCTGGGCTTTACGGTATTGCCAGCCCATGCCGTCGAGTCCTTCAACAAGCCTCGTACGATCAGGGCTTTTCGACTGTCGCACCCGGTCAGCGAGACGCTGTACCTCTGCACCCGTCGCAACAAGGCCATGGCCAACAGAGTGAACACGGTGATTTTCGAGGCTAAAAAGTGCCTTTGATACAGCGTTAAATTGCCATCATATTGCCCGGTGGGTTTGGCAGGCAGTCTGTGCCCATGCGACATCATGTCGCCTTTTCAATGCCGTGGGCCGCACTACCATGGGCGGACTTTCCACTGGAGTGAAAACACGGATGAAAACACTGTATTCGATGGCCCTGGTTGTCCTTTCAACAGTAGCGCTGATGCCCGATGCACAGGCCCATGCCACTCTGGAAAAAACCACCGCGCCTGCAGGCAGCCACTACAAGGCCGTGATCCGGATTGGCCACGGTTGCGACGGTGCTGCGACGCATACGGTTCGGGTGCAGTTGCCGCCACAAATGCACCAGAGCAAACCCATGCCAAAGCCCGGCTGGGAGCTGCAGCGGGTGCAGCAAAAGCTCGATACTCCCTACGACTACTACGGTGAAACCGTGACACAGGATGCCCGTGAACTGGTATGGAGCGGTGGCAACCTGCCCGATGACTACTATGATGAATTCGTCTTTACCACGGTACTGGCAGGGGAGGTCGGTCAAACACTGCACGTCAAGACCATTCAGGAATGCGCGGGCGCGCAGGTGCGCTGGGAGCAGATTCCTGTCCGGGGGCAGAACTCCCATGATCTCGCCTTTCCGGCGCCGGGGGTAAAGCTTGAGGGCGTGGCGCATCACCACTGAGGGTTCGCTCCAGGTGCAGGGCAGGTTGTTTTTGCCAGGGCAAAAATACTGCATCTGCACCTCTCTCCCCGCTCTGGTTGAACCAATGCATGTCCGTGCGCGTATAGACTGCCGGGTCAGGCGTCCGCTCAATTCTGGCGCTACAGTAAATAGCTATCACACCGATCAGGAAAGGCAATTTCCGGCAATACGGCACAGTTGGTATACCTTGATAGGTGCAGCGGCGATAAGCCAGTATTACAAACGCCTGACCTGCCATACGATTTTCCGCGCTGCTCTTTCATTGCGAAGCGCAGCCAAAACCGGAGAGTGACATGAGTGACGCTAACAAAAATGTGGGAGCTGCTGGAAAATGCCCGGTAATGCACGGAGCCCGCACTCAGCAGGGTGACCGGGGCACATCCAACGTGCATTGGTGGCCCAATCAGCTGAACCTGAGGATTCTTCATCAGAATACCGCTGAAGTGAACCCGCTGGGTGCAAACTTCAATTACGCCGACGAATTCAGCAAGCTTGACCTGGCGGCAGTAAAAGCCGACTTGACGGCATTGATGACCGATTCCCAGGACTGGTGGCCGGCCGACTTCGGTCACTACGGCGGCCTGATGATTCGCATGGCCTGGCACAGCGCGGGCACCTATCGCATCGGCGATGGCCGCGGCGGCGCCGGGGGCGGTCAGCAGCGCTTTGCGCCGCTGAATAGCTGGCCGGACAACGTCAACCTGGACAAGGCGCGCCGCCTGCTGTGGCCGATCAAGCAGAAGTACGGCAACAAGCTGTCCTGGGCCGACCTGATGATCCTGGCCGGCAACGTGGCGTTGGAATCCATGGGTTTCAAGACCTTTGGCTTCGCCGGTGGCCGCGAGGACACCTGGGAGCCGGAGGAGGACATATACTGGGGCGCCGAGGAAGGCTGGCTTGACAGCGACAAGCGCATTCTCGACAAGCAGACACGCGAGCTGGAAACCCCGCTGGGCGCCACCCACATGGGGCTTATTTACGTGAATCCCGAAGGCCCCGAGGGGGAACCGGATCCGGTCAAGGCTGCCCACGACATCCGCGAGACCTTCAAGCGCATGGCGATGAACGACGAGGAAACCGTTGCCCTGATCGCCGGCGGCCACACCTTCGGCAAGGCCCACGGTGCCGGCAGTGAAGACCAGGTGGGCCCGGAGCCGGAAGCGGCCCCCATCGAGATGCTGGGCATGGGCTGGAAGAGCAGCTTTGGCAAGGGAATGGGTGAGGATACCATGGGCGGCGGACCCGAAGTGATCTGGACCCAGACCCCCACCCAGTGGAGCAACTACTTTTTTGAAAACCTGTTTGGTTTCGAGTGGGAACTGACCAAGAGCCCGGCCGGCGCCTACCAGTTCGTCGCCAAGGGAGCCAAGGGTGACGAGATGCCAGGGCCGGAGGACGGCTCCAGGCGTCGTCCGCCGATGATGCTGGTCACCGACCTGTCGCTGCGCTTCGATCCCGCCTACGAAAAGATCTCGCGCCGCTTCCACGATAATCCGCAGGAGTTTGCCGACGCCTTTGCCCGTGCCTGGTTCAAGCTGACTCACCGCGATATGGGGCCTAAGGCCCGCTACCTGGGTCCGGAAGTGCCGAACGAAGACCTGAT
>JBFGZM010000241.1:0-5937 GCA_041586815.1 Marinobacterium sp.
CATCCAGATACGCATTGATCGTTGACATCTTTTATTTGTAGCGAGGCAGCAGTTCTGCCGGGCCATGTCCGTGCATCACACCAGGGCATCCAGATACTCGTTGATCGCTGACATTTCCTATTTGTAGCGAGGCAGCAGTTCCGCCGGGCCATGTCCGTGCATCACACCAGGGCATCCAGATACTCGTTGATCGCTGACATTTCCTATTTGTAGCGAGGCAGCAGTTCTGCCGGGCCATGTCCGTGCATCACACCAGGGCATCCAGATACTCGTTGATCGCTGACATTTCCTGCCTGAAGCGAGGCAGCAGTTCCGCCAAGGCTGTTGCATCATCCTGTTGTTCTATCTGCATGCACAGGTCGCCGAGCTGAACGGCCCCCACCGCGTAGGCTGCGGATTTAAGCTTGTGTGTGGCTGCGCGTACCAGCTCGTATTGCCGGTTCTCGGCGTTGAACAGCAGGTCTTCAGCGGTTTCGGCGGCGCTGAGCCTGAAGTCCCGCAAGAAATCATGTATCACCTCTGTATCGCTGCCGACCAGGCTGGCGAGGATCTCAATGTCAATCGGGCCTGTCTGGCTTCCGTTCCGAGGCACAGGGGCCTGTGCCGAATCCTCCGCTGTCGGCAGTGCCGACGGCTTGTCCGGCATCCACTTGCCCAGCATGGCTCTCAGTTCCTCCAGCCGGGCCGGTTTGCTCAGGTAATCGTCCATTCCGGCGGCCAGGCAGCGACCGGCCTCATCCCGCTGGACGTTGGCGGTCAAGGCGATGATAGGGATGTGCTCGTCCGGCTTTTCCAGTGTGCGAATGCTGCGGCTAAGCTGATATCCATCCATTTTCGGCATATGGATATCGGAAAGAATCAGTGCATAGTTGCCCTGTTCCCAGCCTTTAAGCGCCTGTTGGCCGTCAGCGGCAATGTCAGCAACGAACCCCAGCAGGCTGAGCTGGCGCTGAATCACTTTCTGGTTGGTTTCGTTGTCTTCAGCCACCAGAATGAGTTCGCGCTGTTGCAGTGCCTTGGTTCGGGAAGCCGGCAGCAGGTCGCTTTTATTGACGATGGGAGCCTGTTGCGGCGTTTGTGGCCGCCAGCCTGCAGCCATCATCACCGCTTCGTAAAAGGTGCGCCGAGGCAGGCTGTTGCCGTCTATTTTCACGAGATTATCCGCGATCAGGCGGGGAGCGCGGCGTTGTCCCTGCTCGATCAGGACGAAGCGGATGTCAGCCTGTGGCAGTGTGTTCGCAACGGCTTGCAGTTCGCTGTGGCGCAGGTCGCTGCGGGTTCTGTCAAGGATCCAGACCCATAGCCCCTGCATCGGCGTGCTGCTGTGCCGCCGGCGGATAGCCTCGATATCTCTGGCGCGCTCGACAATCGCGTCGGCATGTTCCAGGTAGGTGGACAGGCCCTGCAGCAGGTCCGTCTGATTGCCGATGGCCAGGCAGCGAAGTCTGCGCAGCAAGGGCGGTGTCTCGGCACTGGGGATTGTCGTTGGCACAGGGACCAGCGGCAGCCGTACCCTGAAGGTGGACCCATGATTCGGGGCACTGCGAACCGAGATGGTGCCGTCCATCAGCGTGACCAGGTCTTTGGCGATGGTCAGTCCCAGACCCGTGCCGCCAAAGCGGCGAGTGGTGGATGCATCGGCCTGGGTAAAGGGTCTGAAGAGCTGCGCCTGGGTGCGGGAGTCCATGCCGATGCCATTGTCGGTAATGCAGAATTCGAGCAGAGGGTTGTCCGGGTCTGTGTCGACAAGGTCCACACGCACCGCAACGCGGCCCTGGTTCTCGCCTGTGGATGAAAACTTGATGGCATTGTTGACCAGGTTGATCAGCACCTGGCGTAACCGCAGGGCATCTCCCAGCACCTGGACGGGAATCCCGGGATCCACGAACAGCGTCAGCTGAACGCCTTTTCGTTGTGCCAGGCGGCGCAGCAGCTGGCATACTTTTTCCATGAGTTCTTCGATGGCCATGGGCTCGCGTTCCAGCGTCAGCTGCCCGGCCTCAATTTTCGAAAAGTCGAGAATGTCGTCAATAATGGCCAGCAATGACAGTGCAGAATCGTGGATGAGATCAACAATCTCCACCTGATGGCTCAGCAGGCTGCTTTGCTCCAGCACATCCAGCATGCCAATCACGCCATTCATGGGGGTGCGGATTTCGTGGCTCATGGTGGCGAGAAAGGCCGACTTTGCCTCGTTGGCGCTATCTGCTTCAGCCTTGGCCAGCATGAGTCGCCTGTTGGCTTCTGTCAGTTCCTGGGTGCGTTCCTTGATGCGTTCAGCCAGCAGGCGGCGTTCGGTGTCTATCTCGAAGTTTGCTGCCTGCAATTGCTCTGATGTGCGCTGCAGCTCCTTCATGGTCTGCTGCAAGTCCGTGATATCGCGCATGATCAGTACGGCACCGAGGGTACGACCATCGGCATCAATCAGCGGCGCGGCACTGGCAAGGAGGTTGCGGGGCGCCATGCCGTTATACAGCATGACAACGTGCTGGTCTTTTACATGCTCGCCTGCCAGTGCGCGCCTGAGTGGGCGTTCTGACTCGGTTATCGGCGTTTTCCCGTCGGCGTGCAGGAGTCGATATGTCTTGCCAAATTGCGCAAAGTCAGGGCTGTTTCTGTCCGTCCCACGCCAGTTCCTGGAGACTCTGTTCATCAGGTTGATATTGCCTTTCGCATCACAGGCCACCACCCCTTCACCGAGATTGTCCAGCAGCAGTTGATTCCAGTCCTGCTGTTGCCTGAGCGCCCGGGTTCTGAATTCAACGCGCTGTTCCAGCTCTGCGTTGAGGGCGTGCAGCTGCTGTGTTTTTTGCCGCAGCCTGGCTTCGGTTTGCTTAAGTTCGGTAATGTCCTGGTTGACGCCCCGGATGCCGACAATGTTTCCCTTTGCGTCGGTGACATAATCTGATCTCACGAGCAGGTGGCGAATGGCGCCATCGGGGCGCAGGATGCGGTGTTCGAGCTGAAGGACAGCGCCCCGGGTGGTGCCCCGGGACCAATGCTGATTCAGTTCCCGGGCAAGGCGCTCAATATCGTCGGGGTGACAGAACTCGCGCAGGTACTGATCCTGGCTCAGGCTGTAGCCGCCCTCGCGTTCGGCCGTTGTCCCCAGCAGTTCATAGAAGCGATCGTTAAAGGTGTAACTGTTGCTCTCGATACTGAATTCCCAGTCTGCCGTATGGGAAATATCCAGTGCCTTCTCGAGCAGTTGCCGGGTTGTGCCGAGGGATAGTTCGGTGCTTTTACGCACGGCGAGCTCTGCTTCGAGCTCCCGGGTACGCTCACGCACAAGATTGGCGGTGGTCAGGTTGCGCCCTGCGGCACTGAGTGTCGCACCGGCTACCATCAGCGCGGCGAAGACCTGAAACAGCAGGTAAGATCGCACGGCGGCGCTCTCGCCCGGCTGCCATTGATTGCCTGCCGGCTCAAGTTCCACGCGCCAGCGGCGCCCGGAAAATTCGGTTGCTTTCTGCCACTTGGCGGCCGTGCCGGACAGCAGGGTATCATCAAGAACAAAGGGGGCGCCGGGGTGGGTGATATCGGTCAGGCGCAGCAGCAGCCCCTGGGCCTGCAGGGCGTCACGGGCAGGCCCCAGCAGCATTTCGAAGGAGACGACGCCCAGCACAAAGCCGCGCAGGGTGTTGCGCCGTGCCTGAACAGATGCGGTGGCTGGCTCGAAACCCTTCTCGTATACAGGTACGAATATCAATGTCCCGGGAGCCTCCGGCTGAAGCAGGTTGGCCGGGTCTGACGCTACTGCCTTGCCGCTATCCCGGGCCTGTTCCAGCGTGGCCTGCCGGATGGCTTGCGATCCAAGGTCGTAGCCCGGGAAAATGCTGTTGCCTTGCATGGAGACAACAGACTGGATCGGGTAATAGACGGGGCGCTCGGTGGCTTCCACCAACCCCTGGCCGGGGCTGTGCTCGGTAATCGCAAACTGCTGGGTCTCCTCAAAGCTCGGGCGCTGGCTATCGGCGACAACAGGTACCCAGGCGATTGCAACAAAGTCGTGCTTGCTCATCGCCCGCGTGGCGAAGGTATCGAACTGGCTGGGCTTGATTGCTTCGTCCACGGAGTAATAGTAGGCGATGTCTTCCAGCACATGGGGTAGCGTATCAATGGATTCAAGCCGCTGCTCATAGGCCATGTCCAGTATCTGCGATGTTTTGGTCCACGACTCGCTTTGCGCGAGTTTGAGCAACGCGACGAGTCCGGTCGCCAGTACTACCGCGCTAATTACCAGCGGCGCAAGCACCTGGATGCGCAGTGGTACCCAGGGCGAGGCCTTGCTGCGGAACGCGCAGAGAAACAGTGGATAGAACAGCAGAACGCCAAGAGCGTCTCCGGCCCACCAGATCAGCCAGTGGCCCGTAATCTGGTCCTGCGCCAGTGCGCCCGTGATATACCCTGTTGTGACCGCCAGGGTGGCGGAGAGCGCGCAGACCAATGGGCCGTTGACGAGCAGGAAAGACCAGAGTCGCTGATCACCGCTAGCGGGCATGCTAGTGTCAAACAGCCGCCGTGATAGCCAGGCGCCCAGCAGCGCCTGCAGCGTTGAGCCGGATGCGATAATGATGTCGGGCGCCGAGAGGGCTGTGCCCTGTACCAGGGGCACCAGCAGGGTGCCCAGCCAGATGGCGGGCCAGTAACGCAAGCCGCGCATCAGCAGAATCGCCAGTGCCAGGCCGGCTGCGGGCCAGAGCGGAGACATATTGCCTGAGGGCAGGTTCAGCTGCTGTCCCAGCCATACGACAGCCATATAGGCCAGGGTCAGCTTTACCAGGGTCAGGCCGTAACGACCGGGTGTCAGCTGAATGTTGTCGGCCTGGTATTCCGGCGCTGTCTGTTGTGCTTCCTGCTGTGTCATGGGTCTCTGTGGTTGGCGGGTGAATGGAATCGCGGCTGCTGCTGATAGTCTGGGACAGTATCAGAGAATCCGGAAATATTCTGTACGAATGCTGTACGGCGTTCTGCTCCGGTTCCTCTCACGGTATGCCAGCGCTTACAGGCAGTATGGCGCGATCCGCTGACTGGCGGGGCGGGGCATAGTGTACTTTGGTCGTAATTGCGGGGCCGGCGTGCGGTTATCGGCAGCCGGCGCTATATAATCGCCGAAAAAATCCCTGTCGCTTCCCGCCTCAGGGGCAGGCTCTGCCCGAGCCGCCTCCCGTTGGCGCGCAAACGGCAGACAACATATTGATCTGCATCAAGCTGCGGGGATGTTAGGGTTCTGCGCCGGTGTTGCCTGTTGGCGCCCGGCGGCGAAGGGTGCAGAATGGGCGGTTGTTAAAAATATACGGCTTTGGGTGCACCTAAGCCTGGCTATGAATCCATTGCTGTGTCACTGGCGTGAGTTCGGGGTCTTAACGTGTTGCAGCGAGCAAACGGAGTCGCAGTGATAGATACACAAGGTAGCGCTGTAAAGGTTGATGCGCCTGAATCCGCCCGTTCGGGTCATGACCGAACCACTGTTGTGAAAAAAGCCCTGCTGTTGATGCTGGGTTATTTTGTGCTGGCAGGGTTCGGCATGTCGCTGGCGACGGCGCCGGTTTATGCCGCTCCCATCTGGCCGGCGGCAGGGGTTGCCCTGTTTGGCCTGCTGGTGTGGGGCGCGCGCTACTGGCCCGCGGTCTTTGTGGCCGCCTGGGCTTCCGACCTGCTTCACAAGCTGTTTGTCGCCAATACCGAAGTGTTGGCCGACACGGTGCTCATGACAGGGATCACGGCCATTGGTTCAACACTGCAGGCCCTGCTTGGCGCGAAATGGCTGCGGCCACTGGCAAGCGGCTACGCGGCAGTGGAAGATGAGAGCAGGGTGTTTTACCGGCTGTTGCTGGCAGGCCCTGTCGCCTGCATGATTGCGGCCAGTCTGGGCAACCTGACCATGTATCTGTTGCAGGGCGTACCACCACAACTACTGGGCGCCAGCTGGCTAAC